>NZ_JBHSPA010000109.1:8470-123905 GCF_042656245.1 Nonomuraea insulae | reverse complement strand
CCCGGCCCCGGCCTCCGCCGCGAGCCAGGGCGGTCGCACCGGAACGGGCGCGCCGGACATCGATTCGCAGTCGCAGCGGCGCACCCCCGCCCCGACCCCCGACGAGGACCAGGACCAGCAGCCCGACGCCCCCGCCACGCCGGCGCAGGACCCGCAGACCTCGACCCCGGCCACGCCCGCCGGCACGGCGCCTTCCAGCACGGCGACATCTGCCGCCGCCACGACGGCTCCCACCCCGGGAACCCCTGCCGGCACGGCGGCGGCTCCCAACACGGCGGGCCCGGACACGGCGCCGTCCCCCGACAAGGCTCCGGACACGGCGGCGGCCCCCGGTGCTGGTCCGGACACGGCGGTCCCCGGTGCTGGTCCGGACGCGGCGGCGGCTCCCGGTGCTGGTCCGGACGCGGCGGCGGCTCCCAATACGGGGCCGGCTCCCAACGCGGCGGGCCCGGACACGGTGGACCCGGACACGGTGGGCCCGGACACGGTGGCGGCACCCAGTACGGCGGAAGCTCCCGGCACAGGGAACCCCGCCGGTGCGGCTCCAGACGCCGTCACCCCCTCCGACGGAGGCACGACGGCCGACGGCGGTGCGGTGGCGAATGGAGCGCCGCAGCCGGACTCGGGGGCGGCCGCACCGGCTTCAGCCTCGCCGGAAGCGCAGCCGGACGCCTCGGCGGACACGGGTGACACAGCCGCCACCGCCCTGACTGCGGCGATGGCACCGGCGCCGATCAGGGCTCGGACGGCGTTGGTCGATGCGCTCAGCACGAACTTCCCCGACGCGGTGGTCGGCCCCACCGGTGACCTGATCCTCCCGAGCGGCGACGGCGCCCGCATCATCCCCGCCGCCACCATGACCCGCATCCGCGCGGCCCTCAACATGCGGGCCACCGAGGTCACGAACCAGGCGGAGCTGGAGGTGGAGGCAGCCTCGATGCTGCTGGTCGCCCAGGCCGACGACAAGCTGTCGTCCGCGGCCCCCGGCACGGCCACCCAGGCAGCCCCCGCCACAACCTCGAACACCGGCCCGAACACCGGCCCGAACACCGGCCCGAACACCGGCCCGAACGCGGCGCCACGCCGAAGCTCGAGGACCGGCCGAGCCCGGGCGAACACCAGCAGACCCGGGACCGTCACCTCCAGGCCGGTGGCCGACACCAGGTACGTCCCCGCCGGCCGTCAGGACGGGTCCGTCCTGACGCTCGACGAGGCAAAGGCCGGAACCGCCGGCCTCGACCCCGAGTACTTCCTGAACGAGGACGTAGAGGAAGTGTCCTGGTCGGCGGACGGCGAGACCCTGGTGGTCCGCACGAGGACGCTCGGCACCCAGCACTTCCGCCCGGTCGTCGGCGGCCTGAGCCAGGACCTGATGGGCCAGACCGAGATCAAGGCCGATGGACCGCACGTGGTCCATCTGGCCCCGCACATGGCCCCCGACCAGCTCCCCAGGGTCTGGCTGCACGAGATCACGGACACCCTGCAACGCCTGGCGGCCGAGCGGGAAGGCACGCAGCAGGGCCCCCTGCGCCGGGTGCTGCCGGGCAACCGCCCGACCCGCGACGACTGTGTGCCCGCCAGGCTGAACGAACTGGCGTACCTGACCAAGAAGTGGCAGCAGGCGCGGACGCTGCCCGAGCAGCGCCTGCTCGCCGTGGACATCGACGGCGTGATCCGCGAGTTGCGGGAGCACGGCCAGACCCCGCCGCTTCCCCCCTGGGCCCCGGCTCAGGGCGGCCGCCCGACCCACGCGCCGCCCGTCCCGGACGGGCATCCGGCCGCCCAGCAGGTGCGTTCCATCATCGCGGCGCTCGAAGGAGCGGAAAAGGCCCTTCAGCAGCAGATCGCCTCGAAGGAGGACAGTTCGGAGCAGGCGGGCAAGCAGGCGTCCACGTCGAGCCGGGAGGCGCGAAAGGCGCTGAACCAGCGCGACAGCGGCAAGCACGAGCGTGCCCGCAAGGCCAAGCGGGAGGCCCGCGACCACCGGGCCACGCAGCGGCGGCACGCGAGGATCGCCAAGGCGTACGCCGCCGCGCTGAAGGAGGCCACCCGGGCGCGCGAGGCGTACGAGCGGCTGGCCGGGGCGATGAGCCAGGCCGGCACGCCCGCGAGCCCGGGCGGGGTGAGCATGGCCGACATCTCCGTCCGCCTGGCCGCCGAGGCCACGCGCGTGCACCAGAGCTACCTGGACGCGCTGGCCAAGGCGCTGCCCCAGGAGATCACCCTGTCCGCGGCGATGCCCACCGGCAGGCTGGCCCATCTCGGCGCGCTCACCAACTCGGTCAACGACCTGCTGCGGCGTAACGGGATCAAGGAGAGCTTCACCCCCGACGAGCTGGAACGCGCCCTGCGCGAGGACTGGCACAAGGCCGTCTCGCCCGACGGGGTCGTGCTGCGCGTCGGCCAGGGGCGGGGCGCGGCGGAAGTGCGCGTCCAGCTCACCCTGTCCGACCTGGCCGAGGTGGTCGATCCGGCCGTGAAGGCGTCGGAGATGATGGTGGGCCTGTTCGTCCAGACGGGCAGGACGGTCACCGCCACCGACTCGGGCAGCGGCGGCCTGTCCATGGGCTTCAACAGCACGATGCTGAAGCACGCCCTGCCCGACGGCGAGTTGTCGAGGCTGGTGGCCGAGGTGCTGGGCGTCGGCGGCGGAGTGAGCGCCGGGCGCACCTGGTCGGCGTCGGGCGGCGCGGGCACGTACGCCCAGGGCGGCTCGGTCTCCGACAACCGCGGCGAGTCCCTCCTGTACGACGCCGCCGCCACGTGGACCCTCGGCATCCGCACGGGGCGGGACAGTGAATGGCGGGACACCACCACGGTGAGCTCCGGCCTGCCCGGCGACTCCGGCGCCCAGCGGATATGGGTCTCGCACTCCTACACCGACCAGGAGCCCCGCAGGCTGGCCTGGATCGACGACGCCCGGCGTAACCCCGTGATGCCGAACCACGTCGTCTCCGGCATGACCGGCCTGGAGGACGCCCTCGACACCCTCATGGCCAGGCTCGGCGGCGACTTCGCCCAGGTCGGCACGAACGCCCACAACGACCTGCGCAAGTTCGTCACCGAGGAGCTGCCGAACGGGTTACGCGACGCGGTCAACGGCGGGCTCGACCGCGTGCTGGCCGTGAAGGGCGAGCCGCGCGCCCGGATCCGGGTCGAGACCGAGGTCGTGCTGGTGACCGCCAAGCCGGTGGGCGGGCCGAGCTCGAACGAGTGGGAGGAGGAGGTGCTCGTCGACTTCGCCGCCTCGCCCGGCGGGGCGTCGGCGGGGGGCTCGCTGGAGGTCAACGCCTCGGCCGGGCTCAACATCCCAGGACTCCAGGACGTGGACGTACTCGGCGACCTGGGCGACTACCAGCCGACGCTGGGGCCCAAGCTCAAGGGCAGCAGGTCGGCGTCGCAGTCGTACTCGTCCACGGCCAACGGGCAGGCGATCCACCCGAGCGTCCTCAGGAAGACCCGGCCCACGCAGGGGTACCGCCTCGAACTGCGGCACACGTTCATCGTGGAGACGATCGGGAAGCCGCCGGTCACACTGCCGCCGCACAGGAGCACCGCCGTCGTGCGCATGCAGGAGTCCGCCGCCTACCGCTTCGGACTGCCCGTGGACGCCGAGGCGCTGATCCGCGAGAACGGCAAGGTCATGACCGACGCCGACGGCAACGACGTGCTGCGCGGCGACCCCAGGCCGGTTCCGATCAAGGGCCGTAAGACGGAGCTGCCCGAGTGGCTCGGGGACGGCCCCGGGCAGATGCGCGGCGTGGGAGGACTGGGCGTCGTAGAGGAGATCACCGGGCTGGACGGGCTCGCCCGGTCCGTGCTGGACCAGCTCGCGGAGCGCGGCGTGGTGCCGAAGGTCGTCGACGGCGTCCCCCAGTACGCCAGGAACCGCCTCGCCAGGGCCAGCCAGATCCTCAACCAGCAGGAGATCGTCCAGCAGCTCTCGGAGCACCGCCTGCGCAGTGGGTACGACCAGGTGGCCCAGGACGGCATTCTCATCGACCTGACCCTGCACGGCCTGAACGCCGCCCCCGAGCACTACACGGTACGGGTGTCGCTGCAGCAGGACTTCAGCGACCGGGGGCAGTACGCCGGACTGACCGACGCCGAGGCCGTGGTCAACCTGGACATCGGCACGGACACCTCCGCGCGCGGCATCAGCCGCTCCAGGACGTACGGCGGCGGGCCCTCCACGGGCCTGAGCGAGGCCCCCGGCGAAGGACAGGACGGGTTGTCGCACGACGTAGGCCCGAACGCCGGCGGCAACCGCACCCGCACGGCGGGCTCCAGCACCGGCAGCACGGTCAACATCGTGACGCTGGCGGAGAGCACCGGCCCGGTCGCGATCTTCAACGTCCGCCACAAGCTCTCCGTGGACCTGCTGCACGACGGCGAGACGATCTCGCTGGACTCCCGCGAGGGCAGCGCCCGCCTGGCCTTCGCCGCCGAGCTCCTTCCCACGAAGGGCACGACGGCGCCGCCGGCCTCCATCGGCAAGCCGAGCGAGAAGTTGCGCAGGCGGGCGACGCTCCTGCACATGGACGTGCGGAACGCGGTGGACGCCGCACGACGAGTGGCGCCGAGGGCGATGCGCGAGGATTCGCCCGCGTTCCACCACATCGCGGCGTTCCTCAACGTGCGTAACCTCATCTCCCACCCCGAGCTGATGGACACCCCGCTCACCACCGACATCGCCGTCCGCCCGCAGGGCGCGGCGGTCAGCCGGTCGTCGGTCTCGGTGACGGGCGAGATGGTCGACGCGCGGGTCGTGGGCGTGATCGACCATGTGACGGGGCGCATCATCTTCGGGCTGGGCAGCGCCGGCGTGTCGTGGGGCGGCTCGTCGGGCATCTCGGTCGGCTCCTCGGCCGCCGGCACCGACCTCGACGACGGCGGCACGTCGAGCGACGGAGGGTCGCTCTCACTGCCCTCGCGATCGGGCGGCTCCTCGACCTCGACCTCCGTCATGGACATCTGGGGCACCGAGGAGCTGACGATCGAGACCGGCCGCCAGTATCTGGTGCACGCCGACACGATCCTCACCCTCACCGGCTCCGAGAGCGCCGCGAACGCGGTGCCGGTGGAAGGGGACCGCATCCCGCTCGGCCGGCCCAAGACGACCACGGCCGACGGCAGCGCGCTGTTCTCCCTCCCCGAGTACGACGCGCTGCTGATGTACTCCGACGGCGAGCTCGACCTGGAGCTGTCCCTGGTCGCCGACGCCGTCGAACGCTTCCGCAACGGCAGCCTGTCCCTGGACAGAACCCTCGCCGTGCCCCTGGTGCAGGCGTACGTCAAAGCCCTCACCGAGGCCCGCGCCCGCGGCGAGGCACCGGCGATCGCCGCCGAGCACACTCCCCAGAACCTGCTCAAGGCGGTCCAGGACGTCGCGGGGCTCGGCCCGGCGGCCACCAAGGTCCGGCAGGGAGAGGCGGAACGGCAGCTCGACCAGGCGCTGAGCACGGCGGCGGACCAGATCGCCCGCGCGAAGGACGTCGTGGTGGCGCCCCAGCACGAGAACGGCATGGGCGTCAGCACGGTCGAGTCCTTCGCCGTGACCGACGAGCAGGGCGAGGAGGTCCAGCTGATCGACGCGGTGCTGGACGCCGTGAACGCCGCGGTGCCCGGGGCCGAGGAGGGCACGCCGACCCTGCGCAAGGAGATGAGCGTCGACTTCTCCGGCGACCGTGCGGACATCCACATCTCCGACATGTGGTCGCGGAACGGGTTCGAGAAGACCTACCACGTACACACCGGCGCCCAGGCGGACCAGGCCGGGACGGTCACCGTCCGCGTACGCGTCGAGCCCGACGGCGACCCCCGCAGGGGGGAGCTCCTCGGGCACACCGACAACGCCGGCATCATCATCCAGCGCTACCGCTACAACGACCTGACGCACACGGAGGCGTACAACGGCTCCTACTCCGCCGGCCTCGACTACTCCGCCACGGACGACGGCGACGGCCTCGGCGGCGGCGTGTCCACCGACCGCAGCCGCTCCTACTCCGCCTCCAGCAACCAGCAGGCCACCAGGTTGCAGCGCCTGGGCCTGTTCAACGGGCTCGACCGCGTCCAGCAGGGCATGACGCTCGTCATCGAGATCGAGCACAAGCCCGCCCGCACCAGGAGGAAGCTGCCCGGCGCGCACAGGGCGGCCGCCGCGATCCGAGCCGCGGCCGACCGCGTCCGCCGCCGCAGGTCCGCGGGCCCGCCCCGCTACAGGGCCACGCTCGTACGCCGCATCCCGACCGGCATGACCAGGCCCGTCGCCGAGGACCCGGGACCTGTCACCATGGTGACCGACCCGCGCGAGGTTCAGCTCCACCCCGGCCACTTCCCCGCGACGCTGCTGGAGGACCCCGGCAAGCCCACCCTGTACGAGATCGTCACGGCCCGGCTGTCCAAGATGCTGGGCTCGAACACGGTCACAGAACGCCGGGCCGAGGTGGCCGCCTGGCTGGCCCCGTCCGCGCTGATCACCGCCTTCGAGCGGATGGCCGGGACCGAGGGCGTCATCGTCGGTGGGATGGCCAGGCAGAAGTTCAAGAACCAGGGCGCAGACGTCAGGGTCAAGGCCCGCCTGTCCGACCTCACCATCGTGGCCGGGCCGTTCGACGGCGAGAAGGGCCAGGTGGACAGGAAGGCCGACGCCCAGAACATCTCCACCTCCCGCGGCCGCGTCCTGCCCGCCGGCCTCGGCGGGACCGTCAAGAACGGCGAGCTGGGCCTGGACTTCGGCGCCAAGGCCGGCGAGCAGGCGTCGGAGACCGTGAACGACCACCACGGGGCGCGCAGGGAACGCAGCATGTTCGAGAGCGGCAAGTTGTACACCGTGCGGCTGCGCGTGGACTACGACCTCACCTTCCGGTACGTGACCCGGGAGCGCGACGGCAACGTACGGGGCGTCGGCGACCCCGTCCACCTGCCCGGCGCCACCACCGGCACGGCGGACGTGACGCTCTTCGGCGAGGAGATCGAGGAACTGCTCGACCGGATGGAGGCCGGCGTCCGCCTCGGGAACGAGCCCGCCGGCCTGCGCACGTTCCGGTTCGTGCCCGAGCGCGGCCGGGAGGGGCTCCTCCAGATCCTCGGGGACGCCCGGATCGCGGCGCGCGAGCGCGGGGAGGCGGCCGTGGTCGCGGTCCGCGAGGCGGACGGCGTACACCGCTACCGGGCCGCGCCCGACGGGACCATCCACAGCGAGACCCCCGACGGCGGCTTCGCCGAGGCGTTCTCCACGCTTCCCCCCGGCGTGCTCACCGCGGCCGAGCAGCACGACGCGGACCTGCGGCACATCTTCCTGAACTCCCAGGAGCCCGGCACCTTCGCCCACCAGGTCACGGCCGCGCTGCCGGCCGGCGCCGTCCCCGCCGCGCCCGATCCCGCCTGGCCGGCCGTCACCGCGCCGTCGCAGGCCCCGGCGGGCGGCAGCGTCGCCCAGGGCATCACGCCAACGTCCGTCACCGACCCCGCCATCGCCAGCACCCCGTTCGACGCCTCCGCCCGTCCCGACGGGGTGCCCGACCTGACCGTCGCCGAGATACGCGGGCAGAACGTGTCCCCGGCCGACTTCGGCGGCGCGGTGACGAACCTGTTCTGGGCCGGGGACGACCGGCTCGTCGTCCAGTTCGCCACCGGTCCCGACCAGCACTTCCAGGTTCTGGCCGAGGACCCGGGGGAGGGGCTGCTCGGCCGCACCGAGCTGGGCACGGCCGGGAACCCGCACGTGGTGCGGATCGGGCTCCGGGTGGCCCCCGAGGTCGTGTCGTCGGTGCTGGTCCACGAGGTCTCCCACGTCGCCCAGGAGACGGCGGCGGCCCAGGCAGGGGCGGAGCAGGGCGTCGTCAGGGCCGCCCTTTCGCCCGACCAGGCCGAGGGGACCGACCATTGCCTGACGCCGCGGCTGGACGAGCACGCGCACCTGTCACGGAAGTGGCGCGCGGCGGGGGACCCGGCCGCGCGGGAGCGGATCGCGGCGGCCATCGACACGATCGCCGCCGACATCGAACGCCGCGGCCACACCCCACCCGCGCCACCGTGGGCCACAGGCCCCACCACCCTCAGCACCGAGCACAAGCCACCACCCGGCTACGAACACACGCCACCACCCGCGCCGGGCCCTGCGGCGACGCCCGGCCACGAGCGCGCGGTGTCCCCCGGCGGGCAGGAAGCGGGGGCGCGGCACGCCGTTGCGCCCGGGGCCGAGGACGCCGCCGCGATCGCGCGGCTGCGCGGCCTGATCGACGCCCTCTCCGGGACGGTGCCCGCCCAGGGCCGCCGCTCCGTCGCCTCCGCCTTGAACGGCGCACCGGCGAACGGCGGCGCGCCGGCCACCGGGCCGCTCGCCTCCGCTCTGAGCGGTGAGTCGTCCGTCGCCGGGTCGCTCGCCTCGGCCCTGGGCGGGAAGAAGGCCGGGCTCGCCGCCGAAGTGCGGGCGGAAGCGCGCAGGGCGGGGCTGGCGGCGGATCAGCCGGGGGCGGCGGCCAGGACGGTGGAGCTGGTCCGGGCGGGCGAGCTCAGCCCCCAGCACGTCGAGGTGTTGCGCGGTCCGACGGCGCTGCCGGAGATGGCCGCCGCCAAGGCGTTCGAGCGCGGCGCGGCACAGATGGGCGCCCGCGTCCGCACCTACGGCCCCGGCCTGCTCGGCATCGAGATCCCCGGCCACCCGGCCATCCCCGTCGAGATACGCCCCGCCGGGCAGCCCGGGCCCGACGGGGGCGTGCTGACGTTCCAGGTGGATGGCCACCGCACGATCGGGGCGAACGAGCGGGCCGCCGCCACCATGGCGGCGGGCGCCGTCGCCCGGGCGCGCGGCATCGCGCCCGGTGACCACCAGAAGCTGGCCGGGCTGTACGAGGCCGTGCGCCAGGTCAGGACGGCCACCATCGCGCAACGCCCGGGACGGCTCGGCGTCCTGCACGATCTGGCCGCCACCGCGCCCCTCCAGTTCGTCCCCGCCCCGCTGGCCGCAGAACTGACGGTGCTGCTCGACGGGCCGCGCCCCGGAGCCCGGCACGCGTACTGGGAGCGCATGCGCAAGGTCACCAACGGCACCGGGCTGCTGCCGCCGGAGGAGAAGTGCCGATGCCCGGAGGACGGGCCGTGCGGGTGCGGACTGCGAGCGCGGTCCGCCGGGGTGCGGGCATGATAGGGAGAACCCTGAGGAGAGGACGGCTATGACGTTCGCGGTAGCACGGACGAGGGATGAGGCGCATCTCTACCTCGACCTGCACCCGTGCCCGTGCGGCTCGGTGGACACGACCTGGCGCAGCGGCCTGGTCAGCGCCGACGGCGGCCCGGCCAATCGTTACTCCGGCACCTGCGGAGGGTGCGGCGCGGAGCGGGAATACGTGTTCGGGCTGCCGGAGCGGCCCGTGATGCCCTCGGGGTACCCGACGTTCGGGGGTGAGGAGCCGTCGCAGCTCCTCGACGCGGGGGAGTGGTTGTGGGTGGCGGATCTGACGGCGGGCAACGTGCCGGTGGACGACGAGGCCGAGGCGCGCCGCACGCTGGCGGTGGCCACGGCCGCCGTCGAGGAGGTCGTGAAGTTCATCCCGCCGGGAGCGGACGCGGTGCCCGACGACGGTTTCTGGTCGCGGCGGGGGCAGGAGGTGCGGACGGCCGAGCCGGGCAGGTTCGAGCTCGACCGGCTGCTGATCGTCCGGGACACCTACCGTGACCTGGTGGTGCGGCATGCCTGAGCGCGGCCTGGCACGATCGCTGGTGGAGGCGTACGTCTATCTCGACCTGGCGGCGTCCGGCGGGTCCGAGGAGGCGGGCGTCACCGATGAGAGCGACGGCTGGGCGGTGCGGGCCGACGGCGTCGAGGTGCTGGTCCCGTACGACGCTGAGGACGCCGCCCAGCATGAGGGCGCGACCTTCGGCACGGGCCTGTCCGAGCTGCTCGACGCCGGTCAGTGGGTGCTGGTCGGCGCCACGTACGCGAGCAGGGCCCTGGAGGCCGGGCTGTTCTACGCCGCCGACTCCTCCGATCCTGAGGAGTTCGACAACGTCACCGCGGATTGGGCCTTCGCCGCCGACGCCATGGTCGAAGCACTGAAGTTCCTTCCGCATGGCGCCGCCGAGCTGCCCGAGGAGGCGTTCTGGACGGAGATGGGCAACTCGGCCCGCGACGCCGACCCCGGCCGCTTCACCCGGACGAAGCTGGAAAGCGACCTCGCCTTCTACCGTCAGAGCCTGGCCGACTTCCACCGCCTCCACACCACCTGACCACCCTCTCCGCACCGCCTGACCACCGTCTCCACACCGCCTCCGCACCGCCTGACCACCGTCATCACCCTGGCGGCGAACCGAGCGCCTTGGGGTCAGTGGCGGCGCGGTGTGTACGGGGGCAGCGCCGTCACGTCGATGTCCGCGTCCGGCCAGCGGCGCCGCACCGCCTCGGCCAGCCGGCGGCACCAGCCCGCCAGCGCCGGCAACGCCCGGTGGACGTCGGCGGTGTGGGCGGCGGCCTCCAGGGTCGTCACCAGCGTACGGGAGAAAAAACCCATATATCTGGTAGGAAATGTTGACTTATTCGAACGGGGCTCGTAGCTTCGAGGTCATGAAGCAGGGCCTTCGCCTGACCAGGCGCGCGCACGTGGACTTCGGTCACGTCGCCAGCGCGCAGTGTCGCTGATCAAAGACTGGAGCGATCCGCCCGCACGCACGGGCCGAACACCCATGTCCGCGACGACCCAGAGGACCATCTCCATGCCTCCCCCCACCGCAAGACGGATACGACCGGCGCTCGCCGCACTCCTCCTGCTCACCCTGATCACCGCCTGCGCCCGCCCCGGCGAGCAGCAGGCGAACGGCCCGGCACTCGCGCCCGACGCGCCGCTGCCGACCACGGTCCCCCAAGGCACCAAGCTGATCGTCGGAGATCCCCCGACCAAGGTGGCGCTCCAGCTCTCCGGCGAGATCGACAAGTTCTCCTTCACCGTCGAGTGGGCCAACCTCAGCGGCGGCCCCCAGACGAGCGAGGCGTTCAGGGCCGGCGCGCTGGACGTCGGCGCGGTCGCGGAGATCCCGGCGATCCACGCCACCTGGACCGGCCTGCCCGTGAAGATCGTCGCCTCGAAGTTCCGCAAGGACCCGATCGGCCATCCGACGTACGAGCTGGGCATCGCCCCAGGAGTCAGCGTGAAGACCCTGGCCGACCTGCGCGGCAAGAAGATCGCCTACAGCCCCGGCCAGGCGCAGGGGGCGCTGGTGCTCAAGGTGCTGAAGAAGGCCGGGCTCACCAAGGACGACGTCACCTTCGTCGAACTGCCGAGCACCGGCGACGTCTATCCCAACGCGCTGGCCTCGAAGCAGGTGGACGTGGCCCCGATCGGCGGCGTCAACATCAAGCGGTACCTCGCCAAGTTCGGCGGTGACGGCGCCACGACCATCGCCCACGGGCTGCGCGACGACCCCGGCCACCTCTACGTCCGCACCGTCACCCTCCAGGACCCGGCCAAGGCCGCCGCCATCCGCGAGTACGTCGCCGCCTGGGCCAGGGCCTCCCGCTGGGTCTACGAGCACCCGAAGGAGTGGATCGAGGGCTACTACGTCAAGGACCAGGGCCTCAGCGCCGCCGACGGCCAGTACCTGGTGAACCAGGCCGGCGAACCCGACATCCCGGCCGACTGGTCGGGGGCCATCGCCCGCAACCAGGAGACCGTCGACATCCTGGCCGCCGAGACCGGCAACCCGAAGCTCAACGCCAAGGACCTGTACGACCTGCGCTACCAGACGGTCGGCGCGGACGCGATCAAGGGTGGTGCCCGATGACGGTTCTCGCCTCGGTCAAGGGTGGTGCCCGATGACGGTTCTCACCTCGATCAAGGGCGGTGCCCGATGACGCTGCTCGCCTCGGTCAAGGACGGTGCCCGCTCTTCCGCCTCCGGCACACGCCCGCGCGCCCACCGCCGCCTCAGGCCGGGCCGCCCGATCAAGCTGGGCTTCCTGATCGGCCCGTTCCTGCTGCTCGCCCTCTGGGTGGTCGCCTCCGCCGCCGGCTGGCTCGACCCCAGATTCCTGTCGGCGCCCTGGACCGTGATCACCACCGCGGGGGAGCTGATCGAGACCGGCCGCCTGCAGGACAACCTGCTGACCTCGGTCGGCCGGGTCGCGCTCGGCCTGGCCATCGGCGTGCCCCTCGGCACGGCGCTCGCGCTGCTGTCCGGGCTCAGCCGCTGGGGCGAGGCCATCATCGACGGCCCCGTCCAGATCAAGCGCTCCATCCCGTCACTCGCGATCATGCCGCTGCTGATCCTCTGGCTCGGCATCGGCGAGGGCATGAAGGTCACCGTCATCGCCGTCGGCGTCCTCGTGCCGATCTACATCCACACCCACAACGGCCTGCGCGGCATCGACAGCCGCTACGTCGAGCTGGCCGAGACGGTCGATCTCGCGCGGGGCACGTTCATCAGGAAGGTCGTGTTGCCGGGGGCGCTGCCGGGGTTCCTGCTCGGGCTGAGGTTCGCGGTCACGACGGCGTGGTTGTTCCTGGTGGTGGCCGAGCTCATCAACTCCACCAGCGGCATCGGCTACATGATGGACCTGGCGCGCACGTACGGGCAGACTGACGTCATCCTCGTCGGCATCGTCCTGTACGGGCTGCTCGGCCTGTTCTCCGACGCCGCCGTCCGGCTCGTGGAGAGGAGGACGCTGACATGGCGACGCACGTTGGCGAGCTGATCCGGGTAGAAGGCCTGACCCGGGTGTACGGGGACCGCAAGGTGCTCGACCACCTGGACCTGGAGCTGGCGCCCGGCGAGTTCGTCGCGCTGCTCGGGCGCAGCGGCTCCGGCAAGAGCACGTTGTTGCGGGCGCTGGCCGGGCTCGACTGGGATGTGGCGGGCGACGGGCGGACCGAGGTGCCCGACCAGGTGTCGGTGGTCTTCCAGGACGCCCGGCTGCTGCCCTGGCAGCGGGTGCTCCCGAACGTGGTGCTCGGCCTGACCGGGGCCGACCAGCGCGGTCGCGACAGCCTGGCGGAGGTGGGGCTGGCGGGCCGGGAGCGGGCCTGGCCCAACGAGCTGTCCGGGGGTGAGCAGCAGCGCGTGGCGCTGGCCCGATCCCTGGTGCGCGAGCCGCGCCTGCTTCTGGCCGACGAGCCGTTCGGCGCGCTCGACGCCCTGACCAGGCTCAAGATGCACCGCTTGCTGCGCCGCCTGTGGGAGCAGCACCGCCCCGCCGTGCTCCTGGTCACGCACGACGTGGACGAGGCGATCGCGCTGGCCGACCGTGTGCTCGTGCTCGACGACGGTAAGATCGCGACCGAGCAACGGCTCGGCTCGCACACCAGCCCCGCCGATACCCGGGCCGCGCTCCTGCGGGCGCTCGGGGTGACGGGGGAGTCATGAACGGAAGACCTGGACCCGCGGCCGGATGCGCGGCATCCTAGGGATTCCGAGTATTCCTACTCAACTTATGGGAAAATAGGACCATGAGCCTGGAAGAGACGCGCGCGTCGAGCGCCCGTGCCGATTCCCCGCTGACCGCGGCCATCCTGGCCGGCCGGTGGATCAGATCGGCCGCGATCGACGACGAGCACGGCCGGCGGTGGCTGGCCAACCCCGACTCACGCGGCGCGTCGGCGGTCACCGCGGAGCCCTGGTCCCTCTACTCGGGGGCGGCGGGCATCGTGCTGTTCTTCCTGGAACTGGCCGCCGCCACGGGCCACGAGGCGTACCTGGACGACGCCAGGGCCGGGGCCCGCAGGCTCGCCGCCACCTGGAGGGAGCAGGACGACCTGACCCTCTACCACGGGCTGACCGGCGTGATGATCGCGCTCATGGAGGCGGGCTGGACGCTCGGCGAGGCCGAGTTCGAGGCCGAGGCCGCCGCGATCGCCGACGTGATCGTCCGCCGGGGCCGCGAGTCCGACTCCGGCGACGGGGTGATGTGGTCCCGCGACCCGGCTCAGCGCGGCGAAGGGGGCATCATCCTCGGGCTGCTGCGGGCCGCCACCCATCTGGGGGTGCCCGCGTACGAGGAGGCGGCGATCGAGGCGGGCCTGCGCATCGCCCGCCTCCCGGTGCCGGGGCACCGCTTCGGCGACTGTGCCGACCTGCCGGTGGACGCCGTCACCCCCGGCTTCCTGGCCGGCACGGCCGGCACGGCCTTCCTGCTCGCCCGCCTGTACGGGGTGACGGGCGAGAACCGTTTCCTGCAGGCCGCCCGCAGCGGCGCGGCCTTCGTCCGCGAGGTCAGCCTGGTGACCGGCGGCTGCGCGGTCGTCCCGCACCACGTGCCGCACGCCCGCGGCCTGCACTATCTCGGGTTCTGCTCCGGCTCGGCGGGCGTGGCCAGGATGTTCTACGAGCTCCACCGGGTCTCCGGCGATCCGGGCGACCTGGAGTGGGCGCAGCGGCTGGCGCGGGGGATCGTGAGCAGCGGCGTGCCGAACCGCCGTACCGAGGGCTACTGGAACGTCGCCTGCCAGTGCTGCGGCACGGCCGGGGTGATCGAGCTGTTCGTCGGCCTGTGGGCCGCGACCGGCGAGGAGTCCCACCTGGACTACGCCCGCACCCTCGCCGCCGACCTGATCGGCCGCGCCACCGACCACAACAGCCAGGGTTACCGCTGGTACCAGGCCTACCGGCGGCTGCGGCCCGGCGAGGTGACGGCCGACACCGGCTACATGGTGGGCGCGGCCGGTATCGGCACCGCCCTGCTCCACCTGGACGCCGCCGGCCAGGCCCGCCACCCGCGCCGCGTCATCCTCCTGCCCGACAACCCGTTCCCCGCCATCCCGCTGCCCACCTCCGCCCTGGGCTGACCTCCGGTCCGGTGCGCCCGCCGAGCGCCTGCGCCGTGGGGCCGCCCTCGCACCCGGTCCCACGGCGATCGCCGGCCGCCATGACCTCCCGCACCTCTCGCGAGAGCCGGAGTGCGGCGGCCGGCGAACGTTCAGGCCGGCGCCGTCAGGCGTAGGCCTTCACCTCCAGCAGGCCGACCGACCCCTGCCCGCTCTGCAGCACGACCCTGAGCCGGCTGGTGTCCACCGCCGCGAACGTCGCCCGGTTGTAGGCGTTCGTCGAGACCGGGTAGGTGGCGGTCAGGTCGGTGTAGGCGCTGCCGTTCCAGTACTGCAACTTCCAGGAGGACGGCACCCGCACGCCGCCGTTGTCGTCGAAGAAGTACACCTCGGCCGAGCGGAGCGTCTGAGCGGACGGCCAGGTCAGCTCGGCCCACTGCGCGCCCGTCTGCGGCCAGGTGCCCCAGCGGCGGTTGACGGTGTCGTTCGACGAGGGCGGGTCGATGCCGTCGTTGACGGCCGCGACGCTCTCCCACGGCGAGGTGTAGGAGGCCGACGGCGTGGCGGTCCTGGCCAAGTTGACGGCGGTGGCGCCGCCGACGGTGAGCGTGAAGGACCTGGTCACCGGGGTGCTGAGGCGGTCGTAGTCCCTGAGCTGGACGGTGAAGGTGGAGGTGCCGGCGGCGGCCGGGGTGCCGGTGATGGCGCCGGTGAAGCGGTCGAGGCTCAGCCCGGCGGGCAGGGAGCCGCTGGTGACCTGCCAGTCGTAGAAGGGCACGCCGCCCTTGGCCGCCAGCGTCTGCTGGTAGGCGGTCCCTGGAGTGGCCGACGGCAGGGATGTGGTGACGATGGAGGGCGCGAGGAACGGGGTCAGGTTGCGGTTGAGCTTCCAGCCGGCGTTCTCGGCGACGAGCAGGGCCAGCTTGGTCAGCATCCACCTGCGGGTGGGGAACAGGTGGGTCCAGCCGCCGCTCTGCCCGCTGATCCGGTCCCAGTTGGGCTGGTCGCCGGGGATGTGGTAGCTGGAGTCGAGCGGAACCGCGCGCCCCTGGTACGCCACGACGTCCGGGTCGGTGCCGCCCCCCGCCACGTAGGAACGCATCCCGGCCCAGTCGCTGTGGAAGGCGACGGCGTGGCCGTACTCGTGCATGACGAGCCCGTGCACGTCCAGGACCGAGCCCGCGATCTCCGTCTTGTACCAGTCCTCGTCGGCCAGCGAGGTGAACAGCTGCTTGTTCGCCTCGTCGTACTCGAAGATCATCGCGGTGGATCGGTGCAGCGGTCCCGCGAGCTGCTGGCCGGCGCGGGTGCTGTAGCGGCCGTTGGCCGCGGGGTAGCCGGTCGAGTACGGGGTCTGGATGCCGCGGAAGTAGACGTACATGCCGTTGTAGGCGGCGTTGTTGGTGACGTTGACGGTGTTCTGCCAGTCGTTGCCCGGCAGGTGGTTGCTCTCGGCGCCGGCCGCCACGGTGTCGAAGGGGGCCATGTCGAAGAAGCGGAACCAGTCCTTGACCGCCTCCTCGGCGGCGGTCCTGAAGGCCGGCTGGTTGAAGTAGCCGGTGATGGTGTCGTAGCGGTAGTCGAAGGCGATCGGGAGCGACGGCTGCAGCGCGGTCTTCTCGTCCTGCTGCACGTAGATGGGCATGGACTGCTGGTAGGTGGCCCCGCCCGCGTCCCTGATCGTCAGCCGCAGCGTGTGCTGCTCGTCCTGCCCCGCGCCGCGCTTGGAGTGGATGGCCAGACGGAAGATCTTGGACTCCGACGCGTTCGCGAACGTCAGCGTCTTGGTCGCGCCGGTGGCGGTGAGCTGGCTGGGCAGGTCCATCATCAGCCGCGAGGTGCCCTCGGCCTTGAGATCGACGCTGGCCGGGAAGCGCACGTCGGCCGGCGGCCTGACGGTGAGCTCGATGTAGGGGTTGGCCAGGTAGCCCTGCCAGTCCACGAGCTTGACGCCGTAGGAGTTGACGGTCCTGCCGAACATGTCCACCACCGTGGCGGTGGGGGCGGCGTGTGCGGGGGCCGATGGCCCGGTGACGAGGAAGGACGCGAGTAAGGCGGCCAGGACGGCCAGTCGCTTCATGACGAAACCTTTCTTTCCGGGGGTGCGTGGCGAAAGAACTGAAAGGTTTTCGGAAGCAAAGCCCACCGTGAAGAGGTCTGTCAAGGCCGCTCACCGCCGTTTGCAGCAATGCAACGTTCCTATAACGAAGAAAAGGTTTTCGGCGGATGCTGTTGCGATCGGGGGGTGTCTTGCGGGAGCAAGGGAGAGCAACCGTTTTCCCCGCGTCCCGCCCGCACAGGCAGGTCTATTGACTAGTGCTGTATCACATCTTACATTGCGGGCGAGAAAACCTATTCCCAGTTCTCTCAGGGAGCACGATGTCTGACCTCACGGACCGCGTCCGCGGCCCGCTGGCACCTTCCACCGGAGTTCAGCAGCCGCTGGGCATCGACGACGTCGAGATCGAGGGAGGCCCGTTCGGCCGCTGGCAGCAGATCAACCGGGAGGCCGGCATCCCGCTCGGCCTGGAGCAGATGGAGAAGTCGGGCGCGGCGCCCAACCTGAGACTGGCCGCGGGGGAGGGCGGCGGGTCCTTCCAGGGCTACCGCTTCCAGGACTCCGACCTGTACAAGCAGCTCGAAGCGGTCGCCTGGGAGCACGCCAGGAGGCCCGACGACGGCTACCGCGCCTTCGTCGCCGAGTCGGCCGCGCTGCTGGCCCGCGCGCAGCGCCCCGACGGCTACCTGAACTCGCACTACCAGGTGGTCAAGCCGGACAAGATCTTCGCCGAGCTGGAGTACAGCCACGAGATGTACTGCGCCGGCCACCTCTTCCAGGCGGCCGTGGCCGCGGCGCGGGCGGGGCTCGGCGAGGAGTTGCCCGCGGTCGCGCGGAGGTTCGCCGACCTGCTGGTCCAGCGGTTCCTGGTGGACGGCGACGACGGCATCGACGGGCACGCGGAGGTGGAGACGGCGCTGGTCGAGCTGTACCGGCTGACCGGGGAGCGGCCGTACCTGGAGCTGGCGCGCAAGCTGATCGACAACCGCGGCAAGGGCCTGATCGCCCAGACCGGCCTCGGCCCCCTCTACGCGCAGGACCACCTGCCCGTACGCGAGGCGGACACCGCCGTCGGGCACGCCGTGCGCCAGCTCTACCTGGAGGCCGGCGTCGTCGACGTCGCCGTCGAGACCGGCGACGAGGAACTGCTGGCCTGCTCCGTGCGCCGCTGGGAGGACCTGGTCGCCACCAAGACCTCCATCACCGGCGGCCACGGCTCGCGCCACGACGGCGAGGCGTTCGGCGAGCGCTACGAGCTGCCGCCCGACCGCGCCTACAACGAGAGCTGCGCCGCCATCGCGAGCATCCACTGGAACTGGCGGCTGCTGCTGGCCACCGGCCACGGCCGCTACGCCGACCTGATCGAGCGCACCCTCTACAACGCCTTCGCCGCCTCCACCTCGGCCGACGGCACCCGCTTCTTCTACGTCAACCCGCTGCAGCGCCGCGCCGACCTGTTCGAGGACGCCTACCTGGGCCGCCGCAGGGACTGGTTCGCCTGCGCCTGCTGCCCGCCGAACATCATGCGCCTGGTCGCCTCCCTCGGCCACTACGTCGCCACCACCGACGCCGAGGGCCTGTCGGTGCACCAGTACGTGCCCGGCACCATCCGCGCCGGCGGCATCACCCTCGCCGTCGAGACCGGCTATCCCTGGGACGGCCGCGTGCGTTTCACCGTGCGCGACACCCCGGGCGGCGAATGGACGCTCAAGCTGCGCGTGCCCGCCTGGAGCGCGCCCGGTGACCTCGCCCCGAACGCCGACGGCTACGCCGAGATCCGCCGCGACTGGAAGTCCGGCGACACCTTCACCCTCGACCTGGACCTGACGCCCCGCCTCGTCCGGCCGCACCGCAAGATCGACGCCCTCCGGGGCTGCGCCGCGATCGAGCGCGGCCCGCTCGTCTACTGCTTCGAGCAGATCGACCAGGGCGACGACCTCGAGGACCTGGCACTCCTTCCCGAAGCGCGGCTGCGCACCGTGGAGCGCGACCTGCCCGGCGTCGGCAGGACCGTGCAGATCGAGGCGGACGCCCTACGCCTGCCGCCCTCGACGCCGGACGGTCTGCCGTACGGCACCACCCCCCAAGACCTCCAGGCTCGCACCCCCGTCACCGCCACGGCCGTTCCCTACTACCAGTGGGACAACCGGGACGGCGGCGTGATGCGGGTCTGGACACCCCTCGCGTAAGGACCGTACGAATGAAGAGAAGAGACCTGTTCAGAATGGGTTCCCTCGCCGCACTCGGCGCGGCGGCGGCGGCCTGCGGCTCGGGTGGCACGGGTGCGGCAGGCTCCACGGAGCTGCAGTTCATGTACTGGGGCTCGACGTTCGAGAAGGCCGCCATCGAGAAGATGCTCAAGGCCTTCGAGCAGAAGAAACAGGGCGTCAAGGTGAAGCCGGTCTTCACGCCCGACGAGTATGACGTCAAGCTCAACAGCCTCCTGGCCGGCGGCAACACGCCCGACCTCGGCTACGTGCCGATGTCGATGTCCTTCCGCCTGGCCGAGCAGGGCAACCTGGTCAACCTCTTCCCGTACCTGAAGAAATACCCCCAGCTATCCGGCTACCTGCCGGACGCCTACCTCTGGTACGGGCCGGACAAGCTGCACGGGGTCTCCACCGCCAACGAGATCGAGCTGCTCTGGTACAGCAAGCCGGCCATCGCCGAGGCGGGCGTCGCCGCGCCGCCCGCCGTCGCGGACCAGGCCTGGTCGTGGGACCAGTTGGTGCAGAACGCCTACAAGCTCACCGTCGACCAGAACGGCAAACACCCCGACGAGTCGGGCTTCGACCCCAAGCAGGTCCGCCAGTTCGGCATCTCGGTCAGCATCACCTACGCCGCCGCCTGGTACGGGTTCCTGCGCGGCAACGGCGGCGACTTCGCCGACGAGGCCGGCAAGAAGTGCCTGCTGGACAGCCCCGAGGCCATCCAGGTGTTCCAGAACCTGCAGGACCTCATCTACAAGCACCGCGTCGCCCCCGGCCCCGGCCAGCTCGCCGCGACCGGCGACGACGTGCCGGGCACCAACATCCTGCTCAAGACCAAGCGGGTGGCCATGGTCGTGGACGGCCACTGGGCGCTGCTCGACATGAACGAGAGCAAGGCCGACTACGGCATCGGCGTGCTCCCCAAGTACGCCGAGCCGTTCACCACCTCGCAGGTCGCGGGCGCTTCCTCGGTGTTCAGCGGCTCCAAGCACGTGGAGGAGGCCGTCGAGCTGTTCGCCTTCCACATCGACCCCCGGTACGTGGACCTGTACAAGCTGGGCCTGTGGATGCCGCAGGAGAAGAAGTACTACGAGGACCAGGCCGCCATCGACTCCTGGACCAAGACCGACGGCCACCCGCCCGAGTTCCGCACGGCGGTCGTGGACTACGCCCGCGACCACGGGGTGCCCGACCTGCGCAACCGGGTCAAGAACCTCTCGGCGATCTCCAGCGACGTGCTGACCCCTGCGCTGCAGGAGATCGAGTCCGGCAAACGGCCCGCCGCCGAGATCCTCAAGGCCGTCAGCCCCAAGATCACCGGCATGCTGCAGGGCTGGCAGCACGTCCAGGAGTTGTGAGGTGGCCGGACTGTCGGGGCAGCGCCGCATGGAGCGGCGCTGGGGCCTGCTCATGGCGGTGCCGGCGATCCTCGGCTTCGCGATCTTCACGGCCGGGCCGATGGTGGCCTCGCTGGTGTTCAGCCTGACGGACTGGCAGGTGGGCGGCACGCCGGCCTTCGTCGGGCTGGGCAACTACACCGAACTGGTCCAGGACGAGCTGTTCTGGACCTCGCTCAGCGCCACCACGTACTACACGCTCGGTGCCGTCCCGCTCGTGCTGATCGTGTCGTTCGCGGTCGCCATGTTGCTCAACGAGAAGGTACGCGGCCTGGCCTTCTGGCGGACCGTCTTCTACCTGCCGACGCTCGTGCCCGCGATCGCCAACGTGGTGTTGTGGATCTGGATCTTCAACCCGGACTTCGGCCTGCTCAACTCGTTGCTGCGCCAGACCGGGCTGCCGGCCGGGCAGTGGGTCTACGACGAGTCGACGGCCATCCCCTCGCTGATCGTCATGAGCACCTGGGGCTTCGGCAACACCATGGTGATCTTCCTGGCGGGGCTGCAGGGGGTGCCCAAGCACCTGTACGAGGCGGTCTCCATCGACGGCGGCGGCGCGTGGCGGCGCTTCTGGCACGTGACGCTGCCGATGATGACGCCGACCATCTTCTACAACCTGGTGGTGGGCGTGGTCGGCACCTTCCAGGTGTTCAACCAGGCGTACGTGATGACCGAGGGCGGCCCCAACAACGCCACCCTCTTCTACGTCTACTACCTGTTCCGCAAGGCGTTCAGGGAGAGCGAGATGGGGTACGCCAGCGCGCTCGCCTGGGTGCTCTTCATGATCATCGTGGTGATCACGTTCCTGATGTTCAGGAACGCCCGCCGCTGGGTCTACTACGAGATGGCGGGCGCGCGATGACCACGATCGAAGCCCCGACGCGCACCGGCCGCGTCGCCCCCACGGCGGGCCTGCGCAAGCGGCGCAGGTACAACAAAGCGCTGCTGTACGTGGCGCTCGCCGCCGGGGCGGTGCCGACGCTGCTGCCGTTCGTGTGGCTGGTACGCAGCGCGCTCATGCAGGACGCCCAGATGTTCGTCGCGCCACCGGAATGGATCCCCTCGCCCTTCCAGTGGACGAACTTCACCGAGGCGCTCACGGCGCAGCCGTTCTGGCTGTACTTCGTCAACACCGTGATCATCGCCGTGATCAGCGTGATCGGCACCGTGCTCACCTGCTCGGTGGCCGCCTTCAGCTTCTCCCGGCTGCGCTGGCGGGGCCGGAACGTGGCGTTCGCGGTGCTGCTGAGCGGGGTCATGCTGCCGTACGCGGTGACGCTCATCCCGACGTTCGTCATGTGGCAGGAGCTGGGCGCGCTCGACTCCTTCATCCCGCTGACCGTGCCGAGCTGGTTCGCGGGGGCGGGCGGCGGCGTGTTCAACGTGTTCCTGCTGCGGCAGTTCTTCCTGACGATCCCGTTCGAGCTGGACGAGGCCGCCTACATCGACGGGGCCTCCCCGTGGCGGGTCTTCTGGACGATCGTCATGCCGCTGTCCAAGCCCGCGATCGTGGTGGTGACGATCTTCACGTTCATCGGGACCTGGAACGACTTCCTCGGGCCGCTGCTCTACCTCAACAACGAGGAGAACTACACGCTCTCCCTGGGGCTGGCCTCGTTCCAGAGCGTCTTCATCACCCAGTGGGGCTATCTGATGGCCGCCTCCGCCGCCGTCATCGCCCCGATCATCATCCTGTTCTTCTTCCTGCAGCGCTACTTCATCGAAGGCGTCACGCTCACCGGCATCAAGAACTGACAGGAGCCCCCCTCTTGAGAAGGACTTCCGCCGCCATCGCCCTGACGGGACTGGCAGGTCACCAAGGGCGCCCTGCCCGCGGGGCTCAGCCTGGACAGGTTCACCGGCCAGATCACCGGCACCCCGAGCGCGGCCGGGAGCGCGTCCTTCACCGTGCAGCTCAGGGACTACGACAAGCGCGGCGTCCCGCTGACGAAGGACTTCACGATCAAGGCCGGCTGAACCCGCGTGAGGGGCGGCCGGCTCGCGAGCGAGGCCGCGCCCCCCGCGCCCGCGGACGGTGAGGCGCGGGCTCACGTGCTGCGGCGGGTCGAGGCGCGGGGGACGAGCGTGCCGGGGACCGTGCGGACCCCGCCGGGCGACGGGTGGCCCGCGATGGCGTCGAGCAGGTGGCGGGCGGCCAGGCGGCCGATCTCGCCGAGGTTCATGTCCACGGTCGTCAGCGGGGGGCGGCAGCCGAGCGCCATCGGCTCCCAGTTGTCGAACCCCACCAGCGCCACGTCGTCCGGCACCCGCCGCCCGGCCTCGCGCAGCGTCTCGGCCACGCCGCGGGCGATCTGGTCGCTGCCGCAGAAGATCGCGTCCACGTCGGGGGCGGTGTGCAGGAGGATGTCGGCCGCCTGCCTGCCCCACTCCTCGCTCCACTGGCCGAACAGGATCTCGCCGGCCGGTTCCAGGCCCGCCCGCGTGAGGGCGCCCTTCACGCCGCGCGCCCGCTCGCGGGCGGCCTCGAACCGCTCGGGGCCGGTGATGTGGCCGATCCGGGTGCGGCCGGTCGCCAGCAGGTGCCGCGTGGCCAGGGCGCCGCCGCCCTCGTCGTCGGGGATGATCGAGACATCCGACTCGTCGGCGGACCTGGTCATCGCGTACACGACCGGGACGGGCAGGCCGCTGCCGAGGCCGGCGCGCGGCTCGGTGCGCCGGCCGGTGACGATGATGCCCTCGACGCGCCTGGCCAGCAGGCGCTCCACGTAATGGCGCTCCCTGATGGGGTCGTCGCGGGTGTCGCAGAGGAACACCGAGATCTGGCCCGCGCCCAGGGCGTCCTCCGCGCCCAGCATCACCGGGATGCTGAAGCGGCCGTAACTGTCGCCGGTGACGAGGCCGACCGTGTACGTGCGGCCCGCGAGCAGCCCCTGGGCCAGGGGATTGGGGCGGAAACCGAGGCGTTCCGCGGCGGCGAACACCCGGTCGCGGGTCTCCTCCCGCATCCGGCCGCGGCCGTTGAGCGCCTTGGAGGCGGTGCCGATGGACACGGCGGCGGCCGCCGCGACGTCCCTGATGGTGACGGGCTTCCCGGCGCGCGCTGAGGGGATAGCCACGGAGTTGGCCCCTTTCGTCCGCTTCCAGGAGCACGAGCGCGGTTCGATGCTATATGACACTCTACCGCCGCTAATTTCCCTCAATACCTGTAGGAAATATTGACTTATCCGGAATCGCGGCTTAGCGTCGAGAACATGAGCCAGGGACCCCTCCTGACCAGGCGCCCCCACGTGGACTTCGGCCACGTCACCAGCGCCCAGTGTCGTTGATCACGGACCGATAAGCAGCGGCGCGGCCCGCGCTCGCCCGCCCCCACCGGCGTGGCACGCGTCCGCGCGCCTTTCAACCCTCGTGCTCCCCGCGTGGCCGACGCCGTCCACGCTCCCGCCGACGAACCCTTCCGCACCGCCGTTGGAGCGTGCTTTTCGTGAGGAACCATCCCGTGATCGCAGCCAGGCCCGTCCCGTCATCCTCCCGCCATGAGCCCGAGAGGAGGAGCCGGGCATGACGGACACACTGCCCGGGCGCGCCGTGGGCGCCGTCGGCGCCGAGCCGTTCCGGCGGGCGCTCGCCGTGCACGCCAGCGGCGTCGTGGTGATCACCGCGCAGAACGACGGCGTCCCCGTCGGGCTGACCGCCACGTCGTTCTCCTCGGTCAGCCTCGAACCGCCCCTCGTCTCCTTCTACGTCGACCAGTCCTCGACCACCTGGCCTCTGCTGCGCGGCGCCGACCACTTCTGCGTCAACATCCTGGCCAGCGACCAGGCCGACCTGGCCGCCAGGTTCGCCACCAAGGGGGTTGACCGGTTCGCGCCGCCCACCGGCTGGCGGCCTGGGCCGCTCGGGGCGCCGCTGCTGATGGGCGTCTCCGCGCACCTGATCTGCCTGCCGTACGAGACGGCCGAGGTCGGTGACCACACCCTGGTCGTCGGGCTGGTCGCCGAGGCGAACACGCACAGCCAGGGCCGCCCCCTCCTCTACCACCAGGGCCGGTTCGGCCGGTTCCTGGCCCACCCAGAAGACTGATCCATCCGGAGCCACCTGTGACCGTTTCCATCGGCACTCCGACCTACGCGAGTCCCGTCGACCACGTCTCCTACGGCGAGTACGGACCCGGCCGCCTGCACCTGTCGGCAGGCTGGGACCGCCCGGTCTACCCCTTCCAGGACCGGATCACGGCCGACGGTTCCAGCGGCCACCGCGCCGAGCCCGGCCGCTACCACCTCTACGTCGCCTGGGTCTGCCCGTACGCCCACCGCGCCGCCATCGTCCGCAAGCTCAAGGGTCTGGAGGAGGTGGTCTCGCTGTCGTACGTGGACGACGAGCGCGACGGCCGCGGCTGGGCCTTCAGGGAGCGCCGCGGACCCGACCCCGTCAACGGGTTCACGCTGCTGGAGCAGGCCTACGACGCCACCGAGAGGGGCTACCCCGGCCACATCTCGGTGCCCGTGCTCTGGGACAGGGAGAAGGGCAGGATCGTCAGCAACAACTTCCCGGACATCACGATCGACCTGGCCACCCAGTTCGAGCGGTGGGCCGACCGCTCAGTCGACCTCTACCCGGAACCGCTGCGCCCGGAGATCAACAAGCTGAACGCGTGGCTCTACCACGACGTCAACTCCGGCGTCTCCCGCGTGGCCCGCGCCTACGGCCGGGAGCGCGACGAGGAACGGCAGCGGGTGTTGTCCGCGCTGGAGTGGCTGGACGAGCGCCTGGCCGGACAGCGGTTCCTGACCGGGGACACGGTGACCGAGGCGGATGTGCGGCTGTGGGTGACGCTGGCCAGGTTCGACACCGAGCACAACCGCGACCATCTCATCAGCGAGTGGGACCTGTCCGGGTTCGAGCACCTGTGGGGCTACGCCCGCGACCTCTACCAGCGGCTGGCCTTCCGCGAGACCACCGAGGACCTGCCCGCCGAGTGGGACACCCCGCACGGGCGCGGCCGATGACCCCCCGCAAGCAGATCCACCTGGCCGCCCACTTCCCCGGCGTGAACAACACCACCGTCTGGACCGACCCGCGCTCCGGCAGCCAGATCGACTTCGCCTCCTTCACCCACCTGGCCAGGACCGCCGAGCGCGGCAAGTTCGACTTCTTCTTCCTGGCCGAGGGGCTGCGGCTGCGCGAGCTCAAGGGCCGCGTCCACGACCTGGACGTGGTGGGCAGGCCCGAGGCGCTCACCGTGCTCAGCGCCCTGGCCGCCGTGACCTCCCGCCTCGGCCTCGCGGGCACCGTGAACGCCACCTTCAACGAGCCGTACGAGCTGGCCAGGCGCCTGTCCACGCTCGACCACCTGAGCGGTGGCCGGGCCGCCTGGAACGTGGTAACCACCTCCGACGCCTTCACCGGCGAGAACTTCCGCCGCGGCGGCTACCTCGACCGCGCCGACCGGTACGAGCGCGCCGCCGAGTTCGTCCGCCTGTCGCGCGAGCTGTGGGACTCCTGGGAGCCCGACGCGATCCTCGCCGACCAGGCCGCGGGCCGATTCGTACGGGAGGGCGCCATCGGCTCGGTCACGCACCACGGCGCCCACTTCTCGGTCGAGGGCCGGTTCACGCTGCCGCGCGCCCCCCAGGGGCACCCCGTCATCATCCAGGCGGGCGACTCCGACGAGGGCAGGGAGTTCGCCGCCGCCACCGCCGACGTGATCTTCAGCCGGCACGGCACGCTGGAGGAGGGGCAGCGCTTCTACGCCGACGTCAAGGCCCGCGTGGTCCGGCACGGCCGCGAGCCGCACCAGCTCAAGATCATGCCCGGCGTGACGTACGCGCTGGGCGACACCGAGGAGGAGGCCGCCGAGAACGCCGCCGGCATCCGCCGTCGCCAGGTCGGGCCGCAGACCGCGATCGCCTTCCTGGAGCAGGTGTGGGGCCGTGACATGTCGGCCTACGACCCGGAAGGCCCGCTGCCGGAGGTCGAGCCCGACCTGTCGGAAGGCGTCTCCCAAGGGCGGGTGGCGATCAAGGACCGCGCCGCCGTGGCCGCCAAATGGCGGGCGCTGGCGCAGGAGAAGAACCTTTCCATCCGCGACCTGGTCATCGAGGTGACCGGGCGGCAGACGTTCGTCGGCACCCCCGAGAACGTGGCCCGGCGGATCGACGAGCACGTGCAGGCCGGCGCCGCCGACGGCTTCATCCTCGTGCCCCATCTGACGCCCGGCGGGCTCGACGACTTCGTGGACAAGGTGGTGCCGCTGTTGCAGGAGAGGGGCGTTTTCCGTACCGACTACACAGGCACTACCCTGCGTGAACACCTGGAGCTGGCATGACGTTGCACCTGGCCGTCGCGCTCGACGGCGCGGGCTGGCACCCGGCCGCCTGGCGGGAGGCGAACGCGGCGCCGCGCGCCCTGCTCTCCGCCCGCTACTGGGCCGGGCTGGTCGCCGAGGCCGAGCGGGGGCTGCTCGACTTCGTCACCATCGAGGACACGCTCGGGCTGCAGTCCTCCCTGCGCGGCGCTCCCGACGACCGGGCCGACCAGGTGCGCGGGCGCTTCGACGCCGTGCTGCTGGCCGCCCGGCTGGCGCCGATCACCCGCTGGATCGGGCTCGTGCCGACCGCCACCACCACCCACACCGAGCCGTTCCACGTGGCCATCGGCATCGCCACGCTCGACCACATCAGCGGCGGCCGCGCGGGATGGCGGGCGCGGGTCTCCCCGAGCCCCTCCGAGGCGCGGCTGTTCGGACGCAGGCAGATCCCGCCCGGTGGAGGCGCGGACTCGCATGTGCGCGACCTGTTCACCGAGGCCAGTGACGCGGTCGAGGTGGCGCGGCGGCTCTGGGACAGCTGGGAGGACGACGCCGAGATCAGGGACGAGGCCACCGGCCGGTTCATCGACCGGGACAAACTCCACTACATCGACTTCGAGGGGCCGTTCTTCTCGGTCAAGGGGCCCTCCATCACGCCCCGCTCGCCGCAGGGGCAGCCGGTGGTGACGGCGCTGGCGCACGCGCGCCTGCCGTACGAGTTCGCCGCGGCCGGCGCCGACGTCGTCTACGTCACGCCGCACTCCGCCGAGCAGGCCCGCGACATCGTGACCGAGATCAGGGGGCTCTCCGGCGAGCTGATGATCTTCGCCGACCTCGTCGTGTTCCTGGGCGACGACGCGGCAGGGCGCAAGGCGCGGCTCGACGAGCTGGACGGGGCCGAGCTCATCTCCGACGCCGCGATCTTCACCGGGCACGTGCGGGAGCTGGCCGAGCTGCTGCTGGAGTGGCGGCGCGCGGGGATCCAGGGGTTCCGGCTGCGGCCGGGGGCGGTCCCGTACGACCTGTGGCAGATCACCTCGGGGCTGACGGCCGAGCTGCGGCGGCGGGGCGAGTTCAGGAGCCGGTACGAGGCCGGCACGCTGCGCGAACTGCTCGGCCTGCCGCGTCCGGTCAGCCGTTACGCGGAGGCGCGATGAAATTCCTGCTCATCACGTTGATCACACACACCGATGAGAGATCGGCGACCGAGCGGTTCCGCGAGGTCGTCGGGAACGCGGTGCTGGGCGAGGAGCTGGGCTTCGACGGGTACGGGGTGGGGGAGCGGCACGAACGGCCCTTCATCTCCTCCTCGCCGCCCGTCGTGCTCAGCCACATCGCGGCCAAGACCTCCAGGATCCGGCTGTTCACCGCGGTGACCACGCTGAGCCTGCTCGATCCCGTACGCGCCTACGAGGACTACGCCACGCTCGACCACCTGTCGGGCGGACGGCTGGAGTTGATCATCGGCAAGGGCAACGGCGCCGCCCAGGCCAAGCTGTTCCACGTCACAGCCGAGGACCAGTGGGATCGCAACCGGGAGTCCTACGAGCTGTTCCGCCGCCTGTGGCGGGAGGACAAGGTGACCTGGAGCGGCCGGTTCCGGCCCTCGCTCACCGACGCCGAGACCTGGCCGCGGCCTCTGCAACGGCCGATCCGGGTCTGGCACGGGAGCGCCACCAGCAAGGAGTCGGTGGACCTGGCCGCGCGTTACGGCGACCCGCTGTTCTCCGCGAACGTCACCAACCCCATCGAGCCCTATGCCGAGCTGATCGAGCACTACCGGGAGCGGTGGGCGCACTACGGGCACGACCCGGCGGAGGCGCTGGTCGGGGCCGGGTCGGCGGGCTACTACGCGGCCAGGACCTCGCAGGAGGCCATCGCCACCTACCGGCCGATCTTCGACGCCCGGGTGGCGCTCCAGCGCGGACTCGGCCTGCCGATCGTCTTCCCGACGCTGGAGGACGCCATCGAGCGCAGCTCCATCCTGGTCGGGAGCCCGCAGCAGATCGTCGACAAGGTGCTGCGCTACCACAAGCGGTTCGGGCACGAGGTCATGCACCTGCACGCCGACGCCGACGGGCTCACGCCGGGGCAGCACCGGGAGGCGCTGGAGCTGTTCCAGGGCGAGATCGCGCCCGTGCTGCGCGCCGAGGTCCCCAGCCGTCCGTTCGCCGTCACCGCCCCTGATGGAGAATCCTCATGACGTTGTCCATTCTCGATCTCGCCCCCATCACCTCGGGGAACACGGCCGCCGACGCGCTGCGCAACACCATCGACCTGGCCCAGCGGGCCGAGCGGGCCGGCTATCGCCGCTACTGGCTGGCCGAGCACCACTTCGCGCCAGGCGTGGCCAGTTCGGCGCCCGCCGTCCTGATCGCCCTGGTCGCGGCGGCCACCGCGACCATCCGGGTCGGCTCAGGGGCCGTGCAACTCGGGCACCAGACGCCGCTGTCGGTGGTCGAGCAGTTCGGGCTCGTCGACGCGCTGCACCCGGGCCGGATCGACCTCGGCATCGGCCGCTCAGGCCAGCGCCGCGCCGAACTCGCCGCCAAGACCGCTGCCAGGACCGCTGCCAGGACTGCCGCCGCTCCGCCCGCCGAACGGCCTGGTTCCCGCACGGTGGACGGGTTGCTCATCCCGCCGCCGTTCGACTTCTCCAAGCTCGTCACGCACCCGCAGCTCGCCCACTACGCGACCCTGCTCCAGCAGCCCGGCGCGGAGACCCCCGACTTCGCCGGCCAGATCGACGACGTGCTCGCCTTCCTCAACGGCACGCACGAGGCGCACGCCGTGCCCGGTGAGGGCGCCGAGCTGGAGGTGTGGATCCTGGGCAGCAGCGGCGGGCAGAGCGCCCAGGTGGCGGGGGAGCGCGGGCTGCCGTTCGCGGCCAACTACCACGTCAGCCCGGCGAACGTGCTGCAGGCCGTGGAGGCCTACCGGGAGGCGTTCAAGCCGTCGGACGACCTGGCCGAGCCGTACGTCGTCGTCTCCGCCGACGTGGTCGTCGCCGAGGACGAGGCCAGGGCGCGCGAGCTGGCCGCCCCCTACGGCCTGTGGGTACGCAGCATCAGGACGGGATCCGGCGCCATGCCGTACGCGACGCCCGAGGAGGCCGCCGCCCACGTCTGGACCGAGGCCGACAGGGAGCTGGTCGCGGACCGCGTCGACACCCAGTTCGTGGGCACGCCCGACCAGGTCGCGGAGCGGCTGCGCGTGCTCCGCCGGGTGACCGGGGCCGACGAGCTGCTGGTGACCACCATCACCCACGACCACGACGACCGCGTGCGCTCGCACGAGCTGCTCGCGCAGGCCTGGAACCGCCCGTGAAGCGCATCGCCTACGCTCTCGTCCTGGCCCTGGCGGTGGCCGGCTGCGGGAGCCAGTCCGCCCAGGAGGCCGCGCCCGCCTCGCTCACCTGGGCGATCGAGACCCAGCCGATCACCCTCAACCCGCAGCAGTGGTCGCAGAACAAGGCCAGGCTGCTGGTGTTCAACCAGTTCGACGCGCTCCTGTCACGCGCCCAGGACGGCTCGTTCCACCCGTGGCTGGCCAAGTCGTGGAAGGTGTCGGACGACGAGCTGACCTACACCCTCCATCTCCGGGACGACGTGACCTTCCACGACGGCACCAGGTTCGACGCCGCCTCCGTCAAGGCCAACCTCGACCAGTTCCTGGTGCCGGGTTACAACGCGGCCGTGGCGTCGATCCAGCTCAGGGCGTACAAGGAGGCGAAGGTCGTCTCCCCGACGACGCTGGAGATCACGCTCAAGGAGCCGGACGGGCTCTTCCTCGACTTCCTCGCCTCGCCCTACTCCGGGCAGATCTCGCCGAAGTCGCTCAAGAGCGTCAAGGACCTCAAGTTCGGCGGTCCCGACCTGGTCGGGACCGGGCCGTTCATCCTGGACAGGTACGTGCAGGGGCAGGAGATCCATTACCGCCGCAACCCGGCCTACAAGTGGCCGCCGGAAGGGGCTGCCCACCAGGGGCCCGCCTACCTGCCGGAGATCACCTACCGGTTCCTGCCCGAGGCGGCCGTCCGTGTCGGCGCGCTCACCTCCGGCCAGGTGCAGGTCATCGAGGGCGTGCCCGCGACCGAGGCCGGCCTGATCAAGAAGGACCCCGGCCTCAGCCTGCAGACCGCGCTCAACTCGGGCACCTCCTTCTCCTACTACTTCAACCTCTCTCGCGCCCCCTTCGACGACCAGCGCGTACGCGAGGCGTTCCGCGAGGCCGTGGACGTCGACACCGTGCTCCGCTCGGTCTACCAGGGCACCGCCACCAGGGCGTGGAGCGTCATCGGCAAGTCGAGCCCCTTCTACGACCCCAGCCTTGAGCAGCGCTACGGCGGCGATCCGGCCAAGGCCAACGCGCTGCTGGACGAGGCCGGCTGGAAGCAGCGCGACGCCGAGGGCTACCGGGTCAAGGACGGCGAACGGCTGACCGTGCGCACGCTCGCCTCCGCGGCCTTCGTCCGCGACCGCCGCGACGTGCTCGCCCAGGCCATCCAGGCCCAGGTCAAGCAGAACGCCGGGATCGACTTCCAGGTCAAGATCGTGGACCAGGGCTCGGCGCAGAAGGCCCTCGACGACAACGAGTACGAGGTCTTCGAGAACTCGCGCGGCGACTCCGACGCCGGGGCCGCGCTCAACCTCATCCTGCCGCGCGGCGGCGCGATCAACAGGACCGGCTACGCCGATCCCGCGATGGACAAGTGGCTCGCCGAGGCCGGGGCCGACTCCGACCAGGGCCGGCGCAAGGAGCTGTACACCAAGGTGCAGCGGACCGTGGTGCTGGACAAGGCCATCGTGTTCCCGATCTACGTGCCCGCCGACCAGATCGCCTCGCTGAAGAGCGTGCAGGGGCTGCGCTTCGACCCCGCCTCCGGCACGCCCGCCGGCGCCTACGACGTACGGATCGGGACGTGATCAAGCGGCTCGGCACCGGGCTGGCGGTCCTCTGGGCCGCCGCCACCGCCTCCTACCTCGCCCTCCTGCTGGCCCCCGGTGACACCGTGGACATCCTGGTGGGCGAGGGCCCCGACACGCCCGAGATCCGGGCCAAGATCATCACGGAGTGGGGGCTCGACCGGCCCGAGGTCATCCAGTACGTGTCCTACCTGTGGCGGCTGGTGCACGGCGACCTCGGGCGTTCCTACCAGCTCCAGCGCGGCGTCGGCGAGATCCTGCTCACGCAGGTGGGGCCGACCGCGCAGCTCACCCTGGCGGCGGCCGGGACCGGTGTGACCCTGGCCGCGCTCATCGCCCTCGTCACGGGAGGCCGGGGACGCCTCGCGCGCGGCACCGCCTCGGCCGCCGAACTGGTCGCGGTGTCGGTGCCGCCGTTCCTCATCGGGATCGTGCTGCTGTCGGTGTTCTCCTTCACGCTCGGCTGGTTCCCCGTCTCGGGCGCGGCCGGCCCCCAGGCGCTGGTGCTGCCCGCGCTCGCGCTGGGGCTGCCCGTCGCGGGCGTGCTCGGGCAGGTGTTGCGGGGCGGGCTGGAGCGGGCGTTGGAGCAGCCGTTCGCCGTCACGGCCAGGGCGCGCGGCCTCACGGAGCGGGCGCTGGTCGCCCGGCACGCGCTCAGGCACGCGCTGATCCCCGCGGTCACGCTGGCCGGCTGGTTCACCGGCACCCTGCTCGGCGGGGCCGTGATCACGGAGGTCCTGTTCGGCCGCCCCGGCCTCGGCCGGGTCGCCATGGACGCGGTGACGGGGCGGGACATGCCGGTGGTGATGGCGGTCGTGCTGTTGTCGGCGGTCGTGTACGTCACCATCAGCACCGTGCTCGACCTGGCCTACCGCGCCATCGACCCCCGAATCCGAGGCTGACCCCATGCCCGCCCCGAGACTCCTGCCCCCGATCGTGTTCCTCCTGCTGCTCGCGCTGGCCGTGGCGGTGCCGGGGCTGCTCGCCGGCGTGGATCCGCTGGCGGCCGACCCGCTGAGCGCGCTCGCGCCGCCGGGGGGCGAGCACTGGTTCGGCAGCGACCATCTCGGCCGCGACGTGCTGGCCAGGGTCGTCTACGGCGCCCGCCACTCCATCAGCATCGGCGTCGCCGCCACTGCCCTGGCCGTCACCTCGGGCGTCCTGCTCGGCCTGACCGCGGGACTGTCCCCGAAGTGGCTGGACGAGGCCCTGGCCCGCGCGTTCGACGTCCTGTCCACCCTGCCGGAACTGCTGCTCGCCCTCCTCATCGTGGCGATCATCGGCCCCGGCACCGGAAACGTGATCTTCGCCATCGCCGTGGCCCAGATCCCCAACTACGCCCGCGTGATCCGCGCCCAGACGTTCGTCGTCCGCCGCTCCGGCTACGTCGAGCAGGCGGTCACGTTCGGCCGCTCCCGCCTGGCGATCAACGCGGGACATGTGCTGCCGAACGTGCTCGGCCCGATCCCGGTCCTGGCCACGATCGGACTCGGCGGGGCGATCATCGCCAGCTCGGGGCTGAGCTTCCTCGGCATGGGCCCGCAACCCCCGGCCGCCGAGTGGGGCGCGATGCTCTCCGAGGCTCGCAACTACCTGCGGGTGGCCTGGTGGGAGGCGCTGTTCCCGGGGCTGGCGATCACCTTGACCGTCGCCTGCCTGACCGTCGTCGGCCGCCGCCTCCAGCGCCGCTTCGAAGGAAGGACCTCATGACCACCACGCACGAAGGAAACGCCCCGGCGACCACTGGAACGGAAGCGGCCGGTCGCGGGGATAACGCGGCTACGACCGGCGGTCGCGGGGATGCCGCGTCGGCCGCCGATGGTCGCGCCGGCGCCTCCGCTGGTGAGCGCTCCACTGGTTCCCCCGACGCGGCTCCTCTCGTGGCCGTCGAGGATCTGCGGGTGAGTTTCGGCGGGAGCGAGGTCGTGCGGGGGATCTCGTTGTCGGTCGCCCCGGGAGAGTGTGTGGCGATCGTCGGGGAGTCGGGTTCCGGCAAGAGCGTCACCGCGCGGACCCTGCTCGGCCTGGCGGGACCGGGCTCGGCCGTGCGGGCGGGCACGTTCACGATCGCGGGCCAGGACGCGCGAGGCTTCGGACCGGGGGAGTGGCGGCGGCTGCGGGGCAGGTTCGCCGGGCTGGTGCTGCAGGACGCGCTCGTCTCGCTCGACCCCCTCCGCACGGTGGGGGCGGAGATCGCCGAGGTGCTGGCCGTGCACGACGTGGTGCCGCGGTCCCGGCGCGCGGGCAGGGTGCTGGAGCTGCTGGAGGCGGCGGGCGTGCCGGAGCCGGAGGTGCGGGCCGGGCAGCACCCGCACGAGTTGTCGGGCGGGCTGAGGCAGCGCGTGCTCATCGCCTCAGCCATCGCGGCCGGGCCCGAGCTGATCATCGCCGACGAGCCCACCACGGCGCTCGACGTCACCGTACAGGCCCAGATCCTGCGGCTGCTCGCCGACCGCAAGGCGGCGGGCACCGCGTTGCTGCTGATCAGCCACGACCTGGCGGTCGTCGGGTCGATCGCCGACCGCATCCTCGTCATGCGGGACGGCCGGATCGTCGAGGAGGGCCCTGCCCGCGACGTGCTGACCACGCCCGCCCACGACTACACCTGCTCGCTGCTGGCGGCGGTGCCGTCGGCGGCCTCCCGCGGCACCCGCCTGACCGAGGCCGAGCGGCCCACCCCGGGCATCCGGCATGTCGCCAGCGCTCGCCCCACCGGCGCCACACCATCAGGCCCGGCGACCGGCCCGGTGAAGGGCGCGGTGAAGGGCGCGGTGAAGGGCGCGGTGAAGGGGCTGGCGGCTGAGCCGGTGCCCGTGCTCGCCGGCGCCGGTCTCACCCGTTCTTTCGGCCCCCGCCGCGTCGTGGACGACGTCTCCTTCACCCTGCACCGAGGCGAGACCCTGGGCGTGGTCGGTGAGTCGGGCTCGGGCAAGACCACGCTGGCCAGGCTGGCGCTCGGCCTGCTCGCCCCCGGCGACGGCCTGGTCACCCTGCACCAGCAGCCCTGGAGCACCCTGCGCGAACGCCTGCGCCGCCCCCTCCGGCCCCGGATCCAGCTCATCTCCCAGAACCCCCTGGACTCCTTCGACCCGCGTCACACCTGCGGCCGCCTGGTCGCCGAGCCGCTGCGGTCGCTGCCCAGGCAGGAGCGCCGCGCCCGCGTCCTGGACCTGCTGGCCCGCGTTGGCCTCCCGCCGGACATGGCCGGACGCCACCCGAGGGAGCTGTCCGGCGGGCAGCGCCAGCGGATCGCCATCGCCCGCGCCCTCGGCCCCCGCCCCGACGTGCTGGTCTGCGACGAGCCCGTCTCCGCGCTTGACGTCTCCATCCAGGCCCAGGTGCTCGACCTGCTGGCCGAGCTCCAGGCCGAGTACGGCACCGCGCTGCTGTTCATCTCCCACGACCTGGGCGTCGTGCTCCACCTCGCCGATCGGGTGCTGGTCATGAAGGACGGCCGGGTGGTGGAGGAGGGCGACGTGGACGAGGTGTTCACCCAGCCCCGGCACCCGTACACGCGCGACCTGGTCGCCGCCGTCCCCCGCCTGCCCGTGCCGCGCTGAAGGGTGGCAGATCTTCGCGGGCCGTAGGTGTAAGCGCAGGTCAGGACCGCCATGAAGGGCTGAGGAAGTGGCGCAACCCCACCGTTATTCCATTTTTCCTACCTATTAAGTAGGCTAGAGGGCGAGTGGGCCTCGACGATCGGCGGCGCAGGGCGGATCGTGCCCGGCAGATCGCCGACCCCGCGACCGCCGTGCCACCGCTGGTGACCGCACTGTCGGACACCAATCTGGACGTCCGCAAGGCCGCCGTCCTGGCCTCCGCACCGTGGGCGGGTGCCCCGGAGGTCACCGAAGCCCTGCGCTCCGCCCTCACCGACACGGACGCCGACGTCCGCGCCCACGCCCGCCACGCCCTCACCTCCCAGTCCCACATAACGGCGTGAGTTCTCGGGCCGAGCGGCGCCAATAAGTGCGGGAGTTTTCCGCCGGACTCAGACACAATTGGCGGAAGTGTGCCGCTTTCGCGGCTTTGGGCGGCGCACAGCCGATTTATGGTTCATCGAGTGATTGGCGAAATGCATGGCGGGCGAGAACACGCGCAGGGTCCTCGTGGTGCGGGGCGGGTGGGAGGGGCATGCCCCCGTGGCGGCCACCGACCTCTTCGTGCCCTTCCTTGAGAAGAACGGCTTCGAGGTGCGGCTGGCGGACAGCCCGGCGCCCTACGCGGACCCCGCGTACATGGCGGAAGTCGACCTCATCGTGCAGTGCTACACGATGGGCACGATCGAGCAGGCCGAGCTCAAGGGCCTGAAGGCGGCGATCGAGGCGGGCACCGGGATGGCGGGCTGGCACGGCGGCATAGCCGACTCCTACCGCAACTCCTCCGACTACCTGCACCTCATCGGCGGGCAGTTCGCCTGCCACCCCGGCAAGCACCCGGACGACGAGGACGCGGGCACGGAGCGGCACAACTTCGTCCCGTACACCGTGAACATGCTCCAGGACAAGCACCCCATCACGGAGGGGATCGGCGACTTCGACCTCGTCACCGAGCAGTACTGGGTGCTGAGCGACGGCTACATCGACGTGCTGGCGACCACCACGCAGAAGGTGCGCGAGTGGGACCCCTGGCACCGGGAGGTCACCTCGCCGGCGATCTGGACCCGCCGGTGGGGCAAGGGGAAGATCTTCGTGGCCACCCCGGGCCACAGCGTCGACGTCCTGGAGCATGACAGCGTGCGTACGATCATCGAAAGGGGACTGTTGTGGGCCAGCCGCTGAACCTCGGCATCGTCGGCTGCGGGGCCATCTCGGCTCAATACCTGGCCACCATCGAGCGGTTGCCGCAGGTGCGGCTGGTGGCGGTGGCCGACCTGGACCTGGACCGGGCCCGGGAGGCGGTGGCGGCCTACCCGGAGGTCGAGGTGATGAGCGTGGCGGAGCTGATGGCGGACCCGCGCGTCGGCGCCGTGCTGAACCTCACCATCCCGGCCGCGCACGCCGAGATCGCCCTGCTGGCCATCGCGGCGGGCAAGGACGTCTACTGCGAGAAGCCGCTGGCCGCGACCGGCGCGGACGCGCGGCGCATCCTGGAGGCGGCAGAGGCGGCGGGGGTGCGGGTCGGGTGCGCGCCCGACACGGTGCTCGGCACCGGCACGCAGACGGCCCGTAAGGCGATCAACGACGGCCTCATCGGCAGGCCGGTCGCGGCGACGGCGACGATGATGACGCCCGGCCACGAGCGCTGGCATCCCAACCCCGACTTCTACTACGTGCCGGGCGGCGGGCCGCTCCTGGACATGGGCCCGTACTACGTCACCAGCCTGGTGACGCTGCTCGGCCCCGTGGCGACGGTCATCGGCGCGGCCGGCCGCACACGGGCCAAGCGCACGATCGGCAAGGGCCCCCGCCAGGGCGAGGAGATCCCGGTCACCGTGGACACCCACGTCACCGGCGTGCTCGTCCACGAGTCGGGCGCGCTGACGACGCTGGTGATGAGCTTCGACGCGGTGGCCACCAAGGCGCCCAACATCGAGGTGCACGGCGAGCAGGGCTCGCTCGTCGTCCCCGACCCCAATCGCTTCGACGGCTCCGTCCTGCTGACCCGGCTGGGCGACGAGGGCTCGCGGGAGCTGCCGGTCTCGGCCGGGTACGCGGAGGCGGGTCGCGGCGTGGGCCTGATCGACTTCCTCGCGGAAGGGGAGCCCAGGGCGGGCGGCCGGCTGGCCTTCCACGTGCTCGACGTCATGGAGTCGCTGCTCTCCTCGGCCCACTCGGGGCGGGCGGTGGACGTGGAGAGCACCTGCGAACGGCCCGGGCCGGTGGCGCTGGGAGGCTGACGGCGGTGATGGCCGGGCACCTCTCCCCGGCCATCACCACACCCATCAGCGGACGCTCGTGCCCGTGGCGGTGAGATCCCGGCGGAAGGACTCCGGCGCCTTGTACACCGCCACCATCGTCACCACCGCCCCCACCATCACGTACGCCGCCACCAGCGGCCACCGCGTTCCGTCCTCCCCGGCCAGCGCCGTGGCGATGAACGGCGTCAGCCCGCCCGCGAAGATCGAGGCGATCTCCCGCCCCGCCGCCGCCCCGGTGTAGCGCCGCTCGGCGGGGAACAACTCGGCGTAGAACGCGGGCTGGATGGCGTTGATCGCGTTGTGCCCGACGTTCAGCACCAGCACGTAGCCCAGCACGATCAGCACCATCGACCCGCTGTGCAACATCGCGAAGAACGGGAAGGCCATCACGAACACCACCACGGCCCCGAAGAAGTAGACCGGCCGCCGCCCGATCCGGTCGGAGATCGCGGCGAACACCCCGTGGCTGACGAACGCGAGCACGGCGGAGATGAGGATCGCGGTGTTGAGCTGACCCTTGTCCAGCCCGAGCGGGCCGCTCCCGTACGACAGGGCGAACACCGTCAGCAGGAAGTACGGCAGCGCCTCGGCGAAGCGCAACCCGACGATCAGCAGCAGGTTGCGCCAGTCGTCCACGAAGATCCGCCGGATCGGGTTGGCCTGCTTCGTGTCCTGGGTGGCGACGGCCTCGGTGAAGACGGGGGTCTCGCTCAAGCTGCGCCGCATCCAGTACGTCACCACCAGCACCACGGCCGACAGCAGGAACGGGATCCGCCAGCCCCAGCTCAGCAACTGCTCGTCGGAGAGAGTGTAGACGTAGGCGAAGACCCCCGTGATGAGGATCTGCGCGGAGAAGCCGCCGGTGTTGGGCCAGGCGCTGAAGAAGCCCCGGCGGCGCGGCGGCGCCGACTCCAGCACGATGATCATGGAGCCGCCCCACTCGCCCCCGACCGCGAAGCCCTGCAACAACCGCAACACGACCAGCAGGATCGGCGCCCAGATCCCGATCGTGCCGTACCCCGGCAGCAGGCCGATGAGGATCGTGCTCAGGCCCATCACGACCAGCGTGATCATCAACGTGGACTTGCGGCCGTGCCGGTCGCCGCGGCTGCCGAAGTACAGGCCGCCCAGGGGACGGGCGAGGAAGCCCACCGCGAACGTGCCGAAGGCGGACAGCGTGGCCACGAAGCCGCTGGCGTCGGGGAAGAAGACCTTGGGGAAGACGACGGCGGCGGCCGTGCCGTAGACGAGGAAGTCGTAGTACTCGAGGGTGTTGCCGAGAAAGCTGGAGGCCGTGACCTTCCAGGTGTAGCGAAGGTCTGACTTTGGAGAGGTCGCGACCATGGCGACTCCCTTTCTGCCGGGCGGCTTGCGACGTTTCCGACGGGATTCGGTTGTCGCACACTATGACTCCGCAAACGGTTAACCGTCAACGGTTAACGTTGACCGTATGCAGCGGTGCCGGGTAGGCTCCGGACCGGTGGAGTACAGGAGAGGAGAGCTGGTGACGATCACCAATCCGTTGCGTCACCCACCGCTCGGAGACCAGCTGCTCGCCCAGCTCCGCTCGCTCATCGTGCGCGGAGAGCTGAGCGTGGGCACACACCTGGTCGAGGGCAGGATCGCGGAGCGCTTCGGGGTGAGCCGCGGGCCGGTCCGCGACGCGCTCCGCCAGCTCGAGATCGAGGGGCTGGTCGAGACGCGCAAACGGGGCGTGTTCGTGCGCGGGCTGTCCGACCAGGATCTCGTCGAGCTCTACTCGCTGCGCGGCGCCCTGGAGAGCCTGGCCATCACCGAGACCATCGCCCGCCTCGACGCCGCCGACTGGACCTCGATGGACGCGGCGATCGAGCAGATGCGTTCGGCCGCCGTGGCCTGCGACCCCGCCAAGTTCGCCGCCGCCGACCTCGACTTCCACAGTGGCTTCTACACCCTCGGCGGCAACCGCTGGCTCACCGCCACCTGGGCCCTGCACCGGCCCCTGTTCGCCACCGTCCTGGAGATCACCAACACCGACCGCGACCTCGTGCCCGTCGCCGATGACCACGCCGACCTGAGCGGTATCGTCCGCTCCGGCGACGCCGAGGCGGCGCTGGCCGCGCTCAAGCAGCACCTCGACGGCTCCTGCGGCCGCATCCGCGCCACGCTCAGCTCACGTCCTCGCCCGCAGCCCGTCTTCTGAAAACCCCCTGTTCCAGGGCCGGTCCGTGGTGAACCTCCTGACACGGACCGGCCCTTCCCCGCTCGGAGGCTTCCGCATGCCCCAGACCACCGCCGTCCCCGAGGTGCTCGCCGCGGTGCCCACGTTCTTCGACGAGGCGGGTGAGCTCGACCTCGGCGTCACCAAGGCGTACTTCGCGCGGCTCGCGAGCCGGGTGGACGGGGTCTTCGTGTGCGGCACCACCGGCGAGTTCCCCGCGCTGGAGCGGGGGGAGCGGCGGGCGGTGGCGCGGGCGGCGCTGGAGGCGTTCGGGCCTGAGCGGGTGGTGGTGCACGTGGGGGCCGCCGCCACCAGGGAGTCGGTGGCGGTGACGCGCGACGCCGTGGCGCTGGGGGCGCGCAGGGTGGCGGCGCTGACTCCGTACTATCTGCCCGCCGACACCGGCGCCGTCCTGCGGCACTTCGCGGCGGTGGCGGACGCGGCGGGGCCGGCCGCCGTCTACGGGTACCTGTTCAGCGAGCGCACCGGCGTGAGCGTCGAGCCCGGCGAACTGGCCGCCGTCGCCGCCGAGACCGGGCTGGCCGGGGCCAAGCTGAGCGGCCTGGCGGCCGATCGTTTCGCCGAGTACGTCGCCGCGCTCCCACCGGGAAGCCGGCTCTGGTCCGGCTCGGACACCAGACTCGCCGAGGTCGTCAGGAACGGCGGGGCCGGGGTCGTCTCCGGGCTGTCGGCGGCCTTCCCCGAGCCGTTCACGCGGCTCGCCGCCGCCGTGGCCGCCGGGGACACGGCAGCGGAGCGCGTCGCCCAGGCGCGCGCCGACGAGGTGCTCGCCACACTGGGCGGCACCGTGGAGGGCATCAAACTGGCCCTCAGCCACCTGGGCCACGGCACGGGCGCGTTGCGCATGCCCGCCCCCGACATCGCCCAGGAGCAGCGGCGCGCCATCGCGCACCTGGCCTCACTCCGCACCGGCGTCTCTCCGGACGAATAATGGGATTTCAGGCAGTCCCAGAGGAGATGACATGAGCGAATCCCCGGCCTTGCCCATCTACATGAGGCGCTCCGGGTTCGATCCCATCCCGGAGCTGTCCCAGATTCGGGACAAAGAGGGCGTAACGCGGGTCAGCAACATGTTCGGCCTGGATATAGATGTCTACGTCATTACCAGATTCGCCGACGTCAGGGAGGTCCTCGGCGACTCCGCGCGGTTCAGCAACGCCCGGCAGGTGGGGCGGCCACGCCCCGCGGGGGCGCAGGACATCAGCGAGGAGGAGCTCAGCAGGATGCGGGCGGGCAACCTGCTGCTGTTCGACCCGCCCGAGCACACCCGGCTGCGCCGGATGCTGACTCCTGAGTTCACCATGCGCCGGATGCGCCGCCTGGAGCCCCGCATCAAGGAGATCGTGGCCGAGCACCTCGACGCGATGGAGGCCGCGGGGCCGACGGTCGATCTGGTCAGCGCGTTCGCCCTGCCGGTCCCGTCTCTGGTGATCTGCGAGCTGCTGGGCGTCCCGTACGAGGACAGGGACGACTTCCAGCGGCGCACCTCGAAGAGCCTCGACCTCTCGCTGCCCGTGGAGGAGCGGGTCGCGGTGCAGCTGGAGTCGCGCGCGTACATGGCCGAGCTGGTCGCCCGCGCCCAGGCGGACCCGGGCGAGGACCTGCTCGGCATGCTCATCCGCGAGCACGGCGACGACCTGAGCACCGACGAGCTGATCGGCACCGCCGGCCTGTTGCTGCTGGCCGGCCACGAGACCACCTCCAACATGCTCGGGATCGGCACCCTGGCCCTGCTGCGCCACCCCGACCAGCTCGACCTGCTCAGGAAGGAGCCCGAGCGGATCAACGCGGCGGTGGAGGAGCTGCTGCGCTGGCTCAGCATCGTGCACTCGGGCACGTTCAAGTTCACCACCACCGACGTCGAGCTGTCGGGCACCACGATCCCGAAGGACTCGCTGGTGGCATGCGCCCTGCCCACGGCCAACCGCGACCCGGCGCTCGTGCCCGACCCCGACCGGCTCGACATCGGCCGCGGCGAGCTGGGACACGTCGCGTTCGGCCACGGCGTGCACCACTGCCTCGGGGCGCCGCTGGCCAGGATGGAGATGCACATCGCCTTCCCGGCCCTGTTCGAGCGCTTCCCCGGCCTGCGCGAGGCGGACCCGCCGGCCGAGTTCCGCTCCTTCAACATCGTGTACGGGCTGACCTCCTTCCAGGTGGCCTGGTAGTCAGCCCTTCAGCCCGCTGAACGTCATGGTCGCCACGAACTGCCGCTGCGCCACCACGAAGGCGATGATGAGCGGCATCGTGGCGACCACGTTCCCCGCCATGAGCAGCGACCACTGCGTGTGCCGGGTGCCCTGGAAGTTGGCCAGGCCGAGCTGGATCGTGTAGATGTTCTCGTCGCTGATCGCGATCAGCGGCCAGATGAGGTCGTTCCACGAGCCCAGCAGCGTGAACACGGTGAGCGTGGCCAGCGCCGGCTTGGCCAGCGGCAGCACCACCCGCCAGAACACCCCGAACGTCGTGCACCCGTCGATGCGGGCCGCGTCCTCCAGCTCGGCGGGCAGCGACAGGAAGAACTGCCGCATGAGGAAGATCCCGAACGCCGACGCCAGCCACGGCACGAACGCCGAGGCCAGGGTGTCGATGAGGCCGAGCCGGCTGAACATGACGTACGTCGGGATCATCAGGAGCTGGGCCGGGATCATGATGGTCGCCAGGATCACCAGGAATCCGGCGTTCTTGCCGAAGAACTTCAGCCGGGCGAAGCCGTACCCGGCCATCGAGCACAGGATCAGGTGCGAGACGACCGCGATCGCCGCGACGATGACCGTGTTCAGCAGCCACCGCAGCGCCGAGGACTCGTTGAACAGGCCGATGAAGCCGTCGAGCTGCAGCCGGCTCGGGATGAAGCGGGGCGGGAAACGGTTGATGTCGCTGTCCGGCATGAACGCGGTCAGCACCATCTGCACCAGCGGCAGCGCGAACAGCAGCGCCAGCGGCATCAGCAGCAGGTGCCACGGGCTGAACGGCAGGCGTCTCATCAGAAGGCCTCGATCTTGCTGCGCCGGGAGTAGAGGATCATCCCGACGGTGATGAGCATGGTCACGGCGAACAGCCCGTACGCGACGGCCGAGCCGTAGCCGAACTTGGTGAGCTTGAACGCCTGGGTGTAGACGTAGTAGACGATCGTCTGGGTCGCGCCCAGCGGCCCGCCCCTGGTCGTGGTGAAGACCAGGTCGAACAACTGCAGCGCGGTGATCGTCTGCCAGATCGAGGTGAACACCGTCACCGGGCCCAGCGCGGGCAGCGTGACGTGCCGGAACACCTGCCAGCGGTTGGCGCCGTCCATCCTGGCCGCCTCGATGACGTCCTTGGGGATGTCCTGCAGCGCGGCGAGGTACACGACCACGGTGAACCCGACCTGTCCCCACAACGCGATCAGGCAGATCACCGGGAGCGCCTGCGACTGGCTCTCCAGGAACTGCTGCTGCGGCAGGCCGAGCGTGCGCAGGACGCTGTTGGCGGCGCCGTACTGGGGGTTGAAGACGAAGTTGGCCAGGATGCCGGTGGCCGCCGCCGAGGCCACGAACGGCACGAAGATGCATGTGCGGTAGAAGCCGACCAGCTTGATCGGCCGGTTCAGCGCGACGGCGACGAGCATCCCGAGGAAGATCGACGAGGGCACGAACAGCAGCGTGAACACGATCGTGTGCTGGACCGCCCCGAGCAGGTCGGGGTCCTGGGCCATGAGCTGGTAGTTCAGCCAGCCGATGGGCTTGGCGGGGGAGATGCCGTTCCACTTCTGCTGGGAGATGAGGAACGCCCACACGGCCGGGAAGATCGACAGGCCCACCACGAGCGCGGTGGCGGGGCCCGCGAACCCCCAGCCGACCAGGGTGCGGTTCAGCCACCGCACCCTGGCGGCCGGGGCCGCCGTCCGGTGGGTGGCCGGGCGGCGCCCGGCGAACAGCAGCGACATCGTCAGCCCCCGGCCAGGGCCTGGGCCGACTTGGCCGCCGCCTCGTCCAGCGCGTCCTTGGGTGTGGCGGCGCCCTGGAGCGCCTTGGCGATGGCCTCGCCGACGTGGCGGGACATCTCGACGTACCCGCTGACCGTGGGCCTGGCCTGCTTGGCGTTCTTCAGGTTGTCGACCAGCTTCTCGACGCCGGGGAACTCCTTGATGTAGGTCTTGTACTCCGGCAGGGACGTCTCCGCGCTGCGCAGCGGCAGGTTGCCCTGGGCCAGGTTCCAGCGGGCGTCCACCTCCGCCGAGGTGAGCCACTTGGTCAGCTCGAACGACCAGTAGGCCCGGTTGGCGTCGCCGTTGTCGAACAAGGTCCACAGGTCAGGTCCGGACACCGTCTGGTGGTCGCCGTTCGTGCCCGGCAGGTGCGTCACGCCGTACTCGGTCTTCTTCTGCTTCAGCTCGAACAGCGTCCACGGGCCCGAGATGATCATTCCGATGCGGTTGTCCTCGAACAGCGGCGCGTACCGCTCGTCTGTCTGGTCGAGGTAGACGCTCTTGTCGTCCACCGCCATCGCCCGCAGGAACTCCAGCGCGTCCACCCCGGCCTGCGAGTTGAACGCGGCCTTCTTCTGGTCCTGCGACAGGACGGACCCGCCGCGCTGCCACAACAGCGGCCAGAAGTGCCAGGTGGTGTCCTCGGAGGCGCTCACCGAGTACGCGGTCCCGTAGATCTTCTCCGCCGGGTCGGTCAGCTGCTTCGCCGCCGCCCTGAAGTCGTCCCAGGACCAGTCGTCGGTCGGGTACGGCACCTTCTTGGCGTCGAAGACCGTCTTGTTGTAGAGCAGCGAGAGGTTGTCCACGATGGCGGGAAAGCCGATGACCTGGCCGTTCGGCGTCGCGGTGGTGCGGGCGGCCGCGGGGAACTCCTCCCACTTGACGGCCGTGTCCTTCACCTTGTCCGTCAGGTCCAGCGCCTTGCCCGACTCCTGAAGTTGCGAGGCCCAGTTCCCGAAAGCATACGAAATATCGGGATAGACGCCGCTGGCGAAGCCCGCGGACAACTTCTGCAGCAGCTCGTCGGTGGTGGACGCGCCCGAGGAGACCTCGATGGTGACGTTGGGGTGCAGCTTGGTGAACTCGGCCGCCAGCCCCTCCAGGATCTTCTCTGCGTCGGCTTGCTGGCCCGTCCACCAGGTGAGCTTCACCTTCGCCTGCGGATCCACCGTCTTGGCGCCCTCCTGTGACGACCCTCCGCAGCCGGAGACCGCCAGAATGATCGCCACGACCAAGGCCGCCGCGGTTCTTCTTCGCATCGTGGATGCTCCTCCCGGAATGTTGGAGCCAATCATGGTGACTTTCGAAGTCTTGTCAATACCTTCGAAAATCCGCAAGGGTTGACAAGGTTTCACAACTCCTGGGACCGTGCCGTGGTGTCCAGAACGACCTTCGACCTTCTTGTCGTGGGCGACGCCAACCCGGACGTGATCGTGTCGGGTTCGCCTCGCCATCCCGAGTTCGGCCAGCATGAGCAGCTCGTCCCCGCCGCCGGCCTGGTTCTCGGCGGCTCCGGCGCGATCACCGCGTACGGCGCCGCCCGGCTCGGCCTGCGCACCGCCTTCGTCGGGCGGGTCGGGGACGACCCCGCCGGCGCCTTCGTCCTGGACGCCCTGCGCGGCGGCGGCGTGGACGTCTCCGCCTGCGTCGTCGACCCCGCCGTGCCCACCGCGATGACCGTGGTGCTGGTGGACGGCGACGACCGGGCCATCCTCACCGCCCCCGGCTGCCTCGACCGGCTCGCCGCGGCCGACGTGCCGCCAGGGCTGCTGGAACGGGCCGCGCACGTTCACGTGTCGTCGTACTTCCTGCAACCGCTGCTCGCCGCCGGCCTCGCCGGACTGTTCGAGCTGGCCAGGGCGGCGGGCGCGTCCACCTCGCTCGACACCAACGACGACCCGGCGGGCCGCTGGGCGGGCCTGGCGGACGTCCTGCCGCTCACCGACGTCCTCCTGCCGAACGAGGCCGAGGCCCAGTCCATTGCCGGGTCCATCGCCGGGGCCCTCACTCCAGGAACGGATGGACTCGAACCGGCCGTGCGGCGGCTGGCCGCCCTCGGGACGCTCCCCGTCGTCAAGCGCGGCGAGCGGGGCGCGCTCGCCTTCGCCGACGGCGAGCTGGTCGAGGCGCCCGCCAGGCCCGCGACCGTGGTCGACGCCGTCGGCGCGGGAGACAGCTTCAACGCCGGCCTGCTCGCCGCCCTCCTGCGCGGCCTGCCCCTGCGGCAGAGCATGGCGGTGGCCGTGGCCTGCGGCACCCTTTCCACCCGCGCCGCCGGGGGCACCGCGGCGCAGCCCACCTGGGAGGAAGCAAATTCATGAAGAAGATCGTGTTCGTCGGGGCGGGAAGCGTCGTCTTCACCCATGGGCTGCTCGCCGACCTGGTGAAATACCCGGAACTGCGGGGCATGCGCATCGCCCTGCACGACATCGACCCCGAACGGCTCCAGGTGGCCGAGGCCGTCGCCCACCGCATCACCGGTGACGCCGCCACGGTCACCGCGCACCTCGACCGCCGCGAGGCGCTCGAAGGCGCCGACTTCGTGATCAACATGGTGCAGGTCGGCGGCTACGACTCCACCGTCACCGACTTCGAGATCCCCGCCAGGTACGGCCTGCGCCAGACCATCGCCGACACCATCGGCGCGGGCGGCATCTTCCGGGCGCTGCGCACGTTCCCCCTGCTCGACGCGCTGGCCGCGGACATCGCCGCCGTCTGCCCCGACACGCTCCTGCTCAACTACACCAACCCGATGGCCATGAACGTCTGGTATCTGTCGGGCAAGGTCAAGAACGTCGTCGGCCTGTGCCACTCGGTCTACTGGACCATGCAGGGGCTGGCCGAGCTGGTGAAGGTGCCGTACGAGGAGATCTCCTACGTGGCGGCCGGCGTCAACCACCAGGCGTGGGTGCTGCGCTTCGAGCGCGACGGGGAGGACCTGTACCCGCGCCTCGACGCCGAGGCCGCCGCCGACCCGCAACTGCTCCGGCGGGTGCGGGTGGACATGTACCGGCGGCTGGGCTACTACCCGACGGAGACCAGCGAGCACTCGGCCGAGTACGTGCCCTGGCTGATGCACCACGACGACGAGCTCGACCGGCTGCGCATCCCGGTGGGTGAGTACCTGCGCGTCAGCGAGGAGAACCTGGCCGAGTACAAGCAGACCCGCGACCTCGTGCGCGGCGGCGGCGAACTCGACATCTCCGGCACCGGCGAGTACGCCCCGCAGATCATCCACAGCATCGTCACCGGCACACCGCGCGTCATCTACGGCAACGTCGTCAACGACGGGCTCATCTCGAACCTGCCGCACGGCTGCGTGGTGGAGGTGCCCTGCGCGGTGGACGCCACCGGCGTCCGGCCCACCGCGATCGGCGCGCTGCCCCCGCAGCTCGCCGCCCTGAACAGGACCTATGTCAGCGTCAATGAGCTCACTGTACGTGCCGCGCTGGAGGGCGACCCCCGCCACGTCAGGCACGCCCTGATGATCGACCCGAACACGGCCGCCTCCCTCCCGCTGAACGCCATCTGGAGCATGGCCGACGACCTGACCCGCGCCCACGGCGACCTCCTCCCGGAGTCCCTGCGCGCGTGACCACGGCGGCCCCTGGCCGGTGGCACCTACCCGCCGCCGGCCAGGGAGCCGTCCTTCCGCACTCCGGTCCGCGTCGGGCTCAGCGGGCGATCTCGACTTCCAGCCCCTTGTCACGCAGCGCCGCGACGCACTCGGGATCGGCCGACTCCCCGGTGATCAGCAGGTCGATCTCCCCGATCGCGCAGATCGGCGCCATCTCCACCACGCCCAGCTTGGACGCGTCCGCTACCAGGATCTTCCTGGCCGCGGCACGCAACATCCGCTGCTTCATCTCCGCGTCGGGCAGGCTCACGTTCGTCACCCCACCGGCCGCGTCCACCCCGCCGCAGCCCAGGATGACGGTGTGGGCCCTGATGCCCTCCAGCAACTTGCCGCCCAGCGGATCGACCAGCGAGTGCTGCTGCCGCCGCAGGCTGCCACCGGTCACCACGACCGAGATCCTGGGCAGCGCCGGCTCCAGCTCCAGCGCCGTACGCAACCCGTTGGTGAACACCGTCACCTCGGTCAGGCCGGAGCGCGCCACCAGCTCCCTGGCCACGTAGGACGTGGTCGTCCCCGCCCCCATCAGCACGCTCTCACCCGAGCCCACCAGCCCCGCCGCGATCTTCCCGATCAGCGACTTCTCCACCGCCGCCGTGCCCAGCGACAGCTCGAACGACGGCTCGACGTGCGGCGCGGGCCCGGCCGCCATGGCGCCGCCGCGCACCCGGCGCACCTTGCCCAGCTCCTCCAGCGCGTCCAGGTCCGCCCGGACGGTCACGCTGGACACCCCGAACGCCTCGGCCAGCTCCGCGACCCGCGCGAACTCCTGCTCGCTCAGCATCGCCAGCATGCGCTCGCGCCGCACCTCGGTCGGCATCGACTCCATCATGCACGGACCGCCGGCGGCAGCAGGTCGCCGTGCGCCTCGATCAGCTCGTCGCAGAGCGCCTCGATCGCGGGCAGCGTCAGCGTGGCCGCCGTGTTCGGGTCGAGCATCGCCGCGTGGTAGACGTGCGCGCGCTCGCCGTCGAGCACCGCCCGCACGGTCAGCTCGACGACATTCAGGAACGTACGGTTGAGCGCGGCGAGCTGCACGGGCAGGTCGCCGACGGCCCGCGGGCGCACCCCTTCGGCGCCGACCTGGGCCGGCACCTCCACGCAGCACCCCTCGGGCAGGTTGCCGATCAGTCCCCGGTTGGGCACGTTGACGTAGATCTCCTTCTCCTCGCCGGACAACATCGCCAGGATCATCGCGGCGGCGGGCTCCTGGTGCTGCCACCTGATCAGCAGCGGATGGCCGGCGGACAGGGCGCGGCGCGTCTCCTCGTACAGGTGCAGGCTCTTGCCGACGCGGCGCAGGTATTCCTCCACCGGCACGCCCAGCCTGCTCGTCTCCTCCGGATGGCGCATGATCCAGGGCACGTATTCGGCGGCGTGCTCGCTCGACTGCGTGGGGAAGTAGCCGAACTTGCGGTAGAGCTCGGCGCGTACGTGCCGCCTGAGCTGCGCGTCCGCATCGAGCACGGCGTCGAGCTCGGGATAGAGCGAGCGGCCGTCCGCCTCGAAGCGCAACACGAACGACTGGTGGTTGAGCCCCGCGCTGAGGAAGTCCACCTCGTCCTCGTCCCGCCCGACCAGATCCGCCAGGTACGCGTGCGTGTCGCACACCGAGTGGCACAACCCGGCGAACCGCTCGAAACCGGTGGCCTCGTGAACCGCCCAGCCGCTCATCGCCATCGGGTCGCTGCAACTCAGCAACCACGCGTCAGGGCACTCCTCGGCCATCTGCTCGGCCAGCTCCACCAGCACCGGGATCGTCCGCAACCCACGGAAGACGCCGCCGATGCCGATGGTGTCGCCGATGGTCTGCCGCAGCCCGTGCCGATGGGGGATCTCGAAGTCGCGCAGGGTCGCCTCGAACCCGCCGACGTCGAGATGGCTGACCACGAACCCGGCCCCGCGCAGCGCCTGCCGCCGGTCGAACACGCTGCGGATCTTCGCTTGGGCGCCCGCCTCGGCGTCCAGCGCCCGCACCAGCGTCTCGGCCGTCGCCAGCCTGCCGGGGTCGTCGTCGTGCAGCACGATCTCCAGCTCGCCGCGGAGTATGGGGGCGAGCACGAGGGCGGAGACGACGCGGCGCGTCAACTCCACGTCCCCGACCCCGATGAAGACGATCCGCGCCATCCCCGCAGTATCCCACGCCCACCACCCCGCCTACCCAGGGGCGTGCTCCCGCCGGGCGCTGTCCCGCCCGCATGCCCTCGATGGGACGGTCAGACCTATTTCGCCATCAGCCCGGCACAGGGCGGGGGTGCCTGGCACAGTCGGCCGCGTGGACACAGCGGCCATCGTGGAGCGGTCGCGCTGGGGCGGCGTGCTCTGGCGCGGATACGTGGCCGCGGCGCGCAACCTCGTGTGCCTGGCCGTTCCCGGCATCGTCGTGTTCGTGCCGGTGGGCGCGCTCACGCTGCTCGGAGCCCTGCCGCTGACCGGCTCCGTCGCGGTGGTCAACGATGAGATCGCGGTGGTGGACGATCCCGGCACGGGGATGACGCTCTGGTGGGCGGCGCTGGTGATCGGGTCGGCGGTGGCGCAGACGCTGGTGTTCGCCGCGACCCTGATCCTGGCCGCCGGACAGCAGACCGGAGCGCACATAGCCCCGTCAGCCGCGCTGCGGGCCGCGCTCCGCCGCTGGCCCGCCCTGCTCGTCCTGGTCGTGATCGTCCTGCTCGCCTTCCTGGCGGTGGCGGCCGTGGGGTTCGGCGTGCGGCTGGCGACCGATCAGGTGTGGCTGGCGTACATCGTGATGGCGCCGTTCGCCGTGGCCGCGCTGCCGATGTTGCTGGCCGGCCCGGCGCTCGTCCTGGAGCGCCGCTCCCCGCTGGGGTCGATCGGGCGGGCGTACGCGCTGGGCGTGGAAGGCACCTGGCCGGATCTGGTCGCGCTCACGTGCGGCGTGCTGATCCTGCCGGTCCTGGCCGCGCGGGCGCTCGCCTGGGCGCTGCCGCACGTGCCGGACGCGCTCGCGGCCTTCGCCTCCGGTACGGCCGGCGCCGTCCTGGCCCTGCTCACCATCCCGTTCCAGGCGAGCGTCCTGACCCGGATGTTCCTCCAGCGGCTGGCCTGGCGTTCGTACGAGACGGCTCGCGCCGAAGCCGCTCAGCCGGAGACGGCTCGGGCGGAGACGGCTCGGGCGGGAACACCTTGGGCGGAGACGGCTCAGGCAGGGACAGCTCAGGCAGGGACAGCTCGGGCGGGACCGGCTCAGGGCGGGATCGAGGGGGTCATCGACGCCCTCCCCGAGAACCCGCCGGACGCTCCGGCACCGGCCCGGACCAGGCTCGTCGTCGCCGCCCTGCTGCTGCCCGGCCTCCTCCACGGCGCGACCGCGCTGATCAACCCCTTCGGCTGGCTGGAGGTCAGGCAGGACACCCTGTCGGCGGACTGGCGAACCGGCGGTCCCCTCGCCGGGAAACTCAGCCCCCGCGACCTGCGCACCGCCTACGCCGGGCGGGACGCCCGCCTGGTCCTGCTCATCGAGGGCTGGCAAGACCCGGCCAAGCTGCTGACCTGCTCCGACGCCTCATGCGGTGAGAGTCACCTGGTCGTGGCCGAGCCCGCGGACGCCAACCCGTGGCCCGTCACGGCGAGCACCCCGCTGCCGGACGGGCGGCTGGTCCTGACGACGTGGCGGATGCTGGGCGGCGTCTTCGGCGAGGCCTGGCTCGGCCTGCTGATCTGCGACCCCAAGGGCTGCGTACGGGCTCCGGCGCGCGAGCCCATCGCCAAGGTCCGGGTGGGGGCGCAGGAGTCGGCGGTGGCGCTGGCGGCACGACCCGGCGGCGGATTGGTGGTCGCTCACGCCCGGGACGTTCCGGCGAAGGAGTCGACGGTGACCGGCACGGAGACGGTCACCTTCACCATCTGCGCGGATCCGGTCTGTTCCGTTCCGGTCACCAAGCAGGTCGCGCGGCTGGACATCGGCGCGCACCTGCTGGGGGAGAACGGCTTCGTCCTCGCCGTAACCCCGGACGGCCGCCCCGTGGCCGCGCAGGTGGACGACACGAGCGGCACGATCTACGTGATCTCCTGCCAAGACCCGGCCTGCGACCGCCCGCAAGTGGCCCGGCCCGCCGCCGGCAAGCCCCGCCAGGACGACAGTCTGCCCGTGATCGGCCTGGCCATGGGCATGCGCGCCGACGGGCGGCCGGTGATCGCCTACCAGGACGTCAACGACGGTTCTGTCACCCTGCTCGACTGCCGCACCCCCGACTGCGCCCAAGGGGACACGGTCAAGCTGGCCGGGGCGGTGAACGGCCCGCCCGCCCTGGTCGTGGACCGGGCCGGGCGGACTCTGGTGGCCTACCAGGACGAGGGCGGGCGGCGGATCGCGGTGGCCAGGTGCGCCGGCACACGGTGCGCGACCGTCGCGGTGAGCAGGGCGCCGCACGGCTTCGGCGAGCGCGTGACGATGACGCTGGACGGCCGGGGACGGCCGGTGATCGCCTGGATCGACTACGGAGTCGCGTCCGACTGGGGCATGGTCGTGACCACGCCGCTCAACCTGCGATGACCGCGACTGGGGCCTGGTCGTGACCACGCCGCCCAACCTGCGGTGACCGGTTACACGCGCAGGAGCGGCGCCCACGTCTCCGGGCCGACGAGCCCGTCCTCGTCGATGCCCTCGGCCCGCTGGAACCCGCGTACGAGCTCCACCAGCCCGTTGTCGCACTGGGTGGACTTCAGCCAGCCCTCCAGCCCGTCCTGGATGCCCGTGTACGCGCCGGGAGGAACGTGGCCCCGGGCGAACAGGCAGCCTCTGACGGTCTTGACGTCGTGGTTGTCGTCGCCGGGCCGGATCAGCGGCAGTTCCTTCACGATCTCCTCCGTCCAGGATCCCGGCGCGGGCGCGCCGTTCATGAGGGCGGCGACGGCCGCCCGGAATGCGTTCATGTCGATGGAGTGCGGGTCGGGCTTGGAGGTGTTGACCTCCCGGTGCGCCTTGACACGCGAGGCGGGCAGCCCGAACTCGCGGCACAACTCCGCGCACAGCCGCCGGTAGGCGTCCAGCTGGACCTCCGGCCATGGTTGCGAGCCGTTGTTCTCGGCCTCGATGCCGATCGAGGAGGAGTTGTCGTGCTGCGGTGAGGTCGAGGGCGCGTTGTGCCAGCAGCGGCCGGCGGCGATGACGTAGATGCCGCCGGACCTGCCGAGCCCGAACTGCGACAGCGGCCCGTCGAGACCGGGCCGTCCGTCACGCACCACGGCGAGCGACGGATAGTCGCCGCCGCTGGCCGGGCCCGCGGTGTGGTGGCAGACGATGCCCTGCACCTCGGGCTGCGGCCCGTGGCCGCGGGTCTGCCACCCCGTCACCTCGGTCACCGGGTGCCCGGTGCGGCGGGCGACGTCGGCGAGCTGGGTCAGGTAGGGCATCCGGGACCTCCGTCATGCGTCTCGATCTGTCTCACAACCTTAGGTTGACGATGGGTAGCCGCTCAATAGCGGTGTGTGGTCAACGCTGGGTGGGCGGATGACCGTGGCGCGAGCTCGCGAGGGGTGCGGGCAAAGCGCTTACAGATCCATACCATGACGTACCCGTGTGCGATCGGCAGAATCGGGAAACTCCGTGTGCCCGATGCTCAGGGGCGGATCGCGCCGATGAGGCGGTTACGCCAGTAGGCGTCGAGGTCGACGATCTTGACGACGTCCCCGGTCTGCGGGGCGTGCAGCATCTTGCCGCCGCCCACGTACATGCCCATGTGCCCGAGGCCCCTGCTGAACAGCAGGTCGCCCGGCTGCGCCTCGCTCACGGAGACGCGCCGCCCGGAACCCCAGCTCCACTGCGTGTACGTGGTGCGCGGCAACTGCACGCCGGCCGCGCGCCAGGCGGCCTGGGTGAGCCCCGAGCAGTCGAAGGAGCCCGGCCCCGTGCCGCCGTACCGGTACGGCTTGCCGACCTGGGCGAAGGCGAACTGCAGCGCCTGACGCGCGTTCCCGGAGGCCGGGCCGGTGTAGGTGGCGCCCGTGCCGCGCGTGTTGCCGCTCTTGTACGCCCCCAGCCGGCGCAGCAACTTCATCTGCTCGCTGACGAGCTTCTCGACCTTCGCCTTGTCATCGCGTACGTCGTCACGCGCCCTGTCGGCCTCGCCCAGCACGTCCTTGGCCGAGTCGCGCCGCTCGCGCAGCTCCTTGGTCGCCGCCTCGAAGGCCCGCACCGTGGCCGCCCTGTCCAGGGCGATCTGCTCAAGAGTGGCCATGCTGCCGAGGACCGCCTCGGGGCGGCCCTGGATGACGTAGCGCTGCCAGCCCAGCGAGGCGCCCAGCCGATACTCGTTGACCGCCATCTCGGCGACCTCGCCGCGCAGCGCCTCGGCCTGCGCGGTCTTGCGCTCGAGCTCCGTCTCCAGCTTCTCGTAGCGCTGCCGGGCCTTCTTGTGCGCCTCCGTCGCCTGGTTGTAGCGCTCGACGAGCCGGTCGGCCTGCTCGTTCAGCTTCACCAGCTTGGCCTTGGCCTGGGCGGGCGTCGGATCGGCCGCGGCGGCACCCGGCGCGCCGGCGATCACGCCCATGCCCATGGTCACGGCCGCCGCCGCCCTAACGAGCCTGGACATCCTCACTCCGCCTCCTTCACAACGCTCTAGAAGGAGGTACGCAGTCCGCCCCCGCGCTGTTCAGTCAGCCGGGCTCATCCGTAGGTGATGGCACCGCGAGGTGGCTCGCACCCGGGGGATGGGCTACTTCCGTACGGGTGAACGTGCAGGGCAGGCGCTTGTAGCCGTTGATGAAGCTGGACAGGAGCCGGTCCGGCTCGCCCGCCCTGATGTCCGGCACCCGGGTGAACAGCTCGCGGAACATCACCGCGATCTCCCGCCTGGCCAGGTTGGCCCCCAGGCAGAAGTGCGGGCCCGGGCCGCCGAAGCCGACGTGGGGGTTGGGGGAGCGGGTGATGTCGAAGGCGTCCGGGTCGGCGAAGACGCTCTCGTCGCGGTTGGCCGAGATGTACCAGAGGGTGACCTTGTCGCCGGCCTTGAACAGGTGCCCGTTCAGGTCGTGGTCGCGGGTGAGGTTGCGGCGCATGAAGATGACGGGGGAGCTGTGGCGGACGATCTCCTCGATGGCGCCGCCGATGCGGGCGTCGAAGTCGGCCGGCAGCAGCTCCCGCTGGCCGGGGTGGTCGGTGAAGAGCTTGAGGCCGTGCGCGATGGCGGTGCGGGTGGTCTCGTTCCCGGCGACGACGAGCAGCAGGAAGAACGTGGCGAACTCGCGCGGGCTCAGCCGTTCGCCGTCGATGTTGGCGTTGACCAGGGCGGAGGTCAGGTCGGTGTAGCCGATGACGATGTTGGTCAGCCAGACGACCCACGCGTGCTCGTACGACGGGATGCCGAGCATGTCGCAGATCACCTCGACCGGCAGCCGCATCGCCACGCTCGCCACGAAGTCGCCGGGGCCCCGCTCGATCAGCTCGTCCACGATGCGGCGGGCCCGCAGCGCGACGTCGTCCCCGGCCTTGGCCAGCGTCTTGGGGGTGAACGCCCTGGACACGATCCGGCGGATCTTGGCGTGCCGCGGGTCGTCCATGTCGATCATGGAGTTGAAGTAGCCGTCCATCCACCGGGGCAGGTCGGTGGGGCTGGTGGCGCTGGGCTCGCTGCTGAACCGGCTCCGCTGAGAGAAGTAATAGTATTAAATCGTGGCGTTGAGCATTCCCCCGAGGACGGAACCCCTATGAAGATCGTTTCCATGGACACCTTTCTCGTGCCGCCGCGCTGGTTGTTCCTGCGGGTGCGCACCGACGAGGGCATCACCGGCTGGGGCGAGCCGATCGTGGAGGGACGCGCCGAGACCGTCAGGGCGGCCGTCGCCGAGCTGGCCGACTACCTGGTCGGCGAGGACCCGCTGCGCATCGAGGACCACTGGCAGGTGCTGACCAAGGGCGGCTTCTACCGGGGCGGGCCGGTGTTGTCCAGCGCGGTCGCCGGGATCGACCAGGCGTTGTGGGACATCGCGGGCAAGGCCGCCGGGCTGCCGGTGCACCAGTTGCTGGGCGGGCCCGTGCGCGAGAAGGTCCGCATGTACGCCTGGATCGGCGGTGACCGCCCGGCCGAGGTGGCGGAGCAGGCTGCGGCGCAGATCCAGGCCGGGTTCACCGCCGTCAAGATGAACGGCTCGGCCGAGCTGACCCCCATCGACACCCCGGCCCGCACCCACGAGGTGGTCTCCAGGGTGGCGGCCGTGCGCGAGGCGATCGGCGACCACAACGACCTGGTGGTGGACTTCCACGGACGCATGTCCACGGCCATGGCGCGCAGACTGCTGCCGCTGCTGGAGCCGTACCTGCCGCTGTTCGTGGAGGAGGCGGTGCTGCCCGAGCACTCGCGCAACCTGGCCTCGCTCGCCGCGAGCACGTCGATCCCGCTCGCCACCGGCGAGCGCCTGTTTTCGCGCTGGGACTTCCGCGACGTCATCGGGCACGGCATCGCGGTCGCCCAGCCCGACGTGAGCCACGCCGGCGGGATCTCCGAGGTCCGCCGGATCGCCGCGATGGCCGAGACCTACGACGTGAGCATGGCCCCGCACTGCCCCCTCGGCCCCATCTCCCTGGCCTCCAGCCTGCAACTCGCCTTCGCCATCCCGAACTTCCTCATCCAGGAGCAGAGCGTCGGCATCCACTACAACCAGGGCAACGACGTCCTGGACTACCTCGCGGATCCGGAGCCGCTCACGTTCGGGGACGGGTACGCGAAGCGGACCTCCCGGCCAGGGCTCGGCATCGACATCGACGAGCAGGCCGTCGAGCGCGGCGCCGAGCGCGGCCACCGCTGGCGCGGGCCCATCTGGCGCCACTCCGACGGCTCCTTCGCCGAGTGGTGAGCTAGCCCGCCGGTCCCGTGCTGTCGCGGATGAGCAGGCGGGGCTGGTAGCGCACGTTGTAGCCGCCGCCCTCGCCGTTCATCAGCGCCCAGAGCCGCTCCCACGCCTGGCCGCCCAGCTCGCTCTTGGGGATCGACACCGTGGTCAGCGGCGGCGTTCATGGCGGCCTTCGCGGTCGAAGGGCCCGGCGGGTACGGCCTGGGGCCGCCGCTGGTGCCGGCCCAGGAGTCGTACGCGGACGTGCGCGCGAGCGCGGCCAACCCGACGTTCGAGCCGGCGTACTGGTCGTGGGCCCTGGGGGTGGCGCAGCGGTGGCGCTCGGCTTCGTCCCCCCGACCGGCCTGATCGACGCCCGGACCATGCGGGCGACCTTGCAGGACGTGCTGGCCGGCTGGGACTTGGAGAGCACGTGGGGCTGGGACTACCCGGCGATCGCCATGACCGCCACCAGGCTGGGCGACCCCCGTACCGCGATCGAGGCGCTGCTGATGCCCACCGCCAAGAACACCTACCTGCCCAACGGCCACAACCGCCAGAACGCCAGGCTCCCCGTCTACCTGCCGGGCAACGGCGGCCTGCTGGCGGCGGTCGCGCTCATGGCCAAGGGCTGGGACGGCGGCCTGCCCACGCCCGGCTTCCCCGCCTCGTGGGCGGTCCGGCACGAAGGACTCATGCCCCTGCCGTGACCGGATCAGCCGGCCGGCGAGGCGGGCGGCCTGCCGTGACCGGACCCCCGGCCGGCGAGGCCGGCGGCCTGCCGTGACCAGGTCAGCCCACGGGCGAGGCGGGCGCGCTGCCGTGATCAGGTCAGTCGACCGGTGAGGCGGGCGGCGTGCCGAGTGCGTCCACCTCCGCCCAGAACCCGTCGGGGATCACCGTGTCCACCAGAGCGTCCAGCCCCTCCAGCCGCGCCAGGGACGTGATGCCCACGACCGTGGAGTGGATGCGCGGCTCGGCCAGCGAGAAGTGCAGCGCCGCCGCCGCCAGCCCGACGCCCCGCCGCTCGCACAGCTCGCGCAGCCGCTCGACGTGCGCGGCGAACTCGGGGGAGATCGGCCGGTAGCCGTAGCGGCCGGCGTGGCGCGGGGAGCCGGACAGGATGCCGCCCCCGAACGGGGCCGCGTTGAAGACCGTCATGCCCCGCTCCGTGGCCAGCTCCAGGATGTCCTCCGCCCGCCGGTCCACCAGGGTGTAGCGGTTGTGGGTGAGGACCGCGTCGAAGGCGTCCGTACGGATGTAGTCCTGCACCATCGTGCCCCAGCCGCCCGCCGCGATCCCGATCGCGCCGACGAGCCCCTGTTCACGCAGCGACACCAGGGCCGGCACGGCGCCGCCCGGCGCCATCGCCTCGCGCAGCGTGATCGTCATCGGGTCGTGCAGGTGGTAGATCGGCAACGTCTCGACGCCGAGCCGCGAGGTCGTCTCCTCGAAGGAGCGCATCACCCGGTCACCGTCGAACACGCCCGTGGCCACGTCCCGGTCCGCCTTGGAGAAGATCGTCACGTCGGCGTCCGGCACGTTCTTGAGCGCCTGGCCGATGAACGTCTCGCTGCGGCCTTCCGCGTACTCGTTGGAGGTGTCGAGCAGGCGGAACCGGCCCGACAGGAGCGCCTCCGCCAGCCGCTCGTCCCCCGGATTGCGGCCGAGCCCCGACGTGCCGAGAGTCACCGGCTCCAAGGGAGTCTTCATATGTGGCTGCCTCTCTCCGCGATCGTCGATTCGCCGTCGATCCTCCCACGAGCGCGATCTCACAGGAGGAAGTGGTACCGGCGCCGGGTCTGCCACTCCACCGTCAGCACGGTCGCGTCGTCCTGGAGCCGGCCGCGCTGGTGCTCCAGGATCGCCTGGATCAGCCGCCGCAGCGTCTCCGGCGCCGACACCCCGTCCGCCTCGCGCCGCAGCACGAAGTCGATGAACCGGTCCAGCCCGAACAACTCCCCGTCCGGGCTCTGCGCCTCGATGACGCCGTCGGTGTAGAACAGCAGCCGGTCGCCGGGCTGGAGCTGGTAGCGCAGCAGCCCGGTGGAGACGTCCAGGCCGAAGCCCATCGGCGGGTCGGGCACGCCGCCCAGCGTCGCCACCAGCCGCCCCTCCCTGAGCACCAGGGGCGGATGATGCCCCCGGTTGACCCAGGTCAGCAGGCCGGTACGCAGATCGAGCGCACCCAGGATCCCCGTGGCGAACCGTCCGATGAACTGCTCCCTGATCGCCTCGTCGATGGCCTCGCCCATCGCGCACAGATCCATGCCCTGCCTGCGATGGTTGCGTCCCGCGCCCACGGCGATGGTGGCGGTCAGGCCGGCGGAGGTGTCGTGGCCCATGGCGTCGAAGATCGACAGGTGCAGGATGCGGCCGTCGAGGGCGTAGTCGAAGGCGTCCCCGCCCATCTCGTACGCGGGCTCAAGGGCGGCGCTGATCACCACGTCGTCGGTGGCGAACGTGCCCGGGGGCAGCAGATTCCACAACACCTCGGCCGACAGGGTCAGCGGGCGGGCGCGTACCAGCCGGGCGTAGGAGTCGCTGTGCGGCCGCTTGCTGATCACCAGCACCGCCACCAGCGACGCCAGCGCCTTGGCCTGCCTCTCGGCCGGCTCCCCTTCCTGATCCACCGTCAGGCCGATCACCCCGACCCGCTCGGTGCCGTCCAGCAACGGCAACCACCACCGCCGCTCCCGGACGCGCACGAGCTCCACCCCGCGGAAGGCGCGGCCCGGCACGGTGCCGTCGATCCGCATGGCGTCCAGCGGCTCACCGTCCGCGCCGCGCTGGCCCGGCAGCGGTATGAGGAGCAACTGCTGCAGATCGGTCACGTAGATCACGATCTCGGAGAATCCGACCAGCCGCGCGTGCTCGGCGACCGTGGCCGGCAGGTCCTCCATCGCGGTCAGGTGCATGGCCTGCAGCAGCCCGCCCAGGACCCGCTCACCCTCGTCACCCACGTTCCCACCTCCCTCGATGCCGTCACCCCTACCCGGATAAGGTGCCGTCATGGTGCGGCGGGATGGGGCGTATCGGCGGCTCGTGGCGGGGGAGCGGACGTGCACGCCGGCGGTGTGATGCGGGCCGGTGACGGGGCTTACGTGAACCTCAGCCGGCCGGCGGCCGCCCGCGCCGTCCTGGACGAGGTCCTGCGCCGACGGTGGGGAGAGGACGTGGAGCTGGACGGCTGGGCGATGTTCGACGCCGTTCTCGCGCGGATCCCGGAGGCGGACCGCTGACCGGCCCGAGGGCAGGCAACGCCGTGGCGCGGCAGGTCAGGCACGCCTACTCGGACCGCTGGGGCAGCCCGTCGGCGAGGTGGTTGTTGTGGTCGACGGCGGACATGTGCCGTTCGGCCCAGGCGCGCAGGGCGGCGAGGGGGCCGTCGAGGGAGAGGCCCAGTTCGGTGAGCCGGTAGTGCACGCCGGGCGGCACGGTGGGCTCGACGCGGCGGGCGACCAGGCCGTCGCGGACAAGGCTCTGCAGGGTGGCGGAGAGCATCTTCTGGGAGATGCCCGGCATACGACGCCGCAGCTCCCCGAAGCGGACCTCGCCCGGGGCCGCATCGGCCAGCACTTTGATCACCATCGAGGTCCATTTCGTGCCGATGCGATCGAGCAGCTGCCGGGTCGGGCACTTCGGGTCGAAGAGGTCGCCGCGCCTCGCCGTGGTCACCTGGAGCTCACCACCTGAAGGGAAAGTGCCGTCTTGGAAAGCCCAGGGTAGTTCCCTAACGTTTCCTTGTCACCATTGGTTACCAAGGAGCTTCCCCATGCCTGAACTGCGCCGAGTCCCCGTCAACGGCATCGAGCTGAACGTGGCCACGGCCGGGTCAGGACCGGCCGTCCTCCTCCTGCACGGCTTCCCCCACACCTGGCAGGTGTGGGGCGAGATCATGGCGGCGCTGTCCGGCCGGTACCAGGTCATCGCTCCGGACCTGCGTGGTTTCGGCGCCAGCACCCGGGCCGGGACGGGGTACGACGCGGCCACCCTGGCCGGCGACGCCGCGGCCCTGCTGGACGCGCTCGACGTGCCCTCGGCCGCGGTGGTGGGGATCGACGCGGGCACGGCGCCGGCCTTCCTCCTCGCCCTGCGCCACCCGGAGCGGGTGCGGCGGCTCGTCGTCATGGAAGCCCTGCTCGGGGGGCTTCCCGGCGCGGAGGACTTCCTGGCCCATGGGGCTCCGTGGTGGTTCGGCTTCCACGCCGTCCCCGGGCTCGCGGAGACGGTGGTGGAGGGCAACGAGGCCGCCTACATCGACTGGTTCCTCAACGCCGGCACCCTCGGTGAGGGGCTGCGGCCTGAGGTGCGCGACGCCTTCGTCCGCGCCTACACCGGGCGTGCGGCGCTGCGCTGCGCGTTCTCCTACTACCGGGCCCTGCCGGAGAGCGCCGTGCAGATCGAGCGGGCCGTCGCCACCACCCGGCTGACGGTGCCGACACTGGCGGTGGGCGCGCACCCGGTCGGCACGGTGCTGGAACGCCAGCTCCGGCCCATCGCGGACGATCTCACCGGACGGATCATCGAGGACTGCGGCCACATCATCCCGCTGCACCGCCCAGAGGCGCTCCTCGGCCTGCTCCACCCGTTCCTGGCGGGCTAGGAGCCGGTGAAGCGGCGCAGCAGGTCGTCCACGGCGGCGAAGCGGGCGACCACATCGGCCGCCGCCACCGTGCCCGCCGCTGTGCCCACTGTGCCCGCCGCTGTGCCCGGCGCTGCGCCCGTCACCATGCCGACCGCCTGCCCGGCGTAGACGTAGGCGGTGTCGAAGTCGCCCGCCGCCCGCGCGGCCTCCAGTTCGGCCCGCGCCGCCTCGTCCGCGGCCAGGGCCTCCTCCCGCCCGTCCCACCGGTCGAAGAACGTGTTGCGCAGCGCCCGCCCCCCGAACTCCGGCGGCCAGGCCAGCCGCTGCGCCACGTCGAAGACACGCCCGTACGCGGTGCCCGTCTCCCCGGCGGCCAGCACCCGTGCCCGGCCCGCCTCGGACAGCGTCGTCTCGGCGCAGCCCAGGAACGCCGTCCCGGCCCAGCCGCCCTCCGCCCCCGCGGCCAGCACGGCGGCCAGGCCCCGGGCGGTCGCGATACCGCCCGCCGCCAGCACCGGGACACCGACCGCGTCCAGCACGCTCTGCAACAACGGCAGCGTGGCCACCTCGTCGCGGCCGTGCCCGCCGCCCTCACCGCCACGGGCCACCACCACGTCCGCCCCGGCCCGCTCGGCCGCCCGCGCCTCCTCGGTGGTGCCCGCCTGGACGGCCACGACGATCCCGGCCTCCCGCAGCGGCCGCACGTACCGGGCGAAGTCCCCGTAACTCACCGAGACCAGGGCGGGCCGCGCCTCCAGCACCGCGTCGAGCTGGCCCGGGTTGTCCGCCAGCGCCCAGGCCATCAGGCCGACCCCGAACGGCCTGCCACTCGCGCCGGCGACCTCGGCCTGCTTCGCGATCCACGAGCCCGGCGCGGTCGCGGGGGCCCCGAACATGCCCAGCCCGCCCGCCACGGAGACGGCCGCGGCCAGCCGCGCGTCACCCACGCCCGCCATCGGCGCGCCGACCAGCGGCACCTCCAGCCCGAACCGTTCCGTCAGCCACGTACGCGGCATGATCCCCCCTCACCGTCAGCATCTTGATGCTTGTGAACGTATCCGAGCAGCGGCCGGGGCGGCGGATCAGCCCTGGACGCGCAGGTCGGCGAAGAGCGCGCGATGGTCGGAGCCCGGCACGTCGAACACCTGCACGCCCACCGCCCCGCCCCGCGCGTCCGTCAGCACGTGGTCGATGGTCACCAGCGGCGGCAGCGAGCGGCCCTGCGGCCAGGTGGGGTTCAGGCCCTGCCCGGTGGAGGAGGCCGCGTCGGTGTAGCCGGTGTCCAGCAGCCGGCGGAAGACCGCGTGGTCGAGGGTGGCGTTGAAGTCGCCCGCCAGGATCCGCGGCGGGCCCGAGGACGGCGCGGGAGGCAGGGCGGCGACCCCGGCCTCCCATTCCGGCACCGTCGAGGGCACCGGCGCGACCGGGTGCACGACCACGACCTCCACGGCCGAGCCGCCGGGCAGCGACACCTCGACGACCGGCATGTGGTGCCCGACCGGCTGGAACAGCCCGATCCGCTCGGTCATGGGGTGGCGGGAATAGACGCCGCTGCCCTCGGGGCCGCGGTAGTCGGCCTGGCCAACCTGGTACGGCAGCAGCCCGGTCAGCCCGGCAGCCGCCAGCCGGTCACGGGCGGAGTACGTCAGCTCCTGGATGCTCAGGACGTCCACGTTGAGCCTGCGTACGAGAGCGACGATCGTCGCCGCGTCGCCCCGCCCGCCGTTGAGGTTGGCCGTCAGCACTCGCAACGCCCGGCCCCCGGAGGGGGACTCACCGGCGATCGCCCGTGGCACCACGCACCAGGCGAGGCAGGCGCACGCCGCCAGCATGATCGCGATCGCGGCCCTGCAGCGCAGGACGGCCACGATCCCCAGCACGATCAGGGCCGCGAGCGCGAAATAAGGGGTGAAGGAGACCAGCGGCACCAGGAACACGCCCGCTTCCAGCCCGCCGAGCCGCACGGCCGCCCCCGCCGCGAACAACACGGCCACCGCTGTGGCCACCCGTCCCCGCCACACGCAGCGGGGACGCACCGGCCGCGCCGTCTCCACTTCTTCTTGCACCAGCACGACAACCAACGCTAAGCGGGGATTCTTAACGTCAGATGAGGATCAGTGCTGAAGAGCCTTGAAGTCCTTCAGCCAGTAGTTCGGGGCGGACAGGCCGTTCCCGCGGGCCTTGACGGTGTAGGGGACGAAGATGCTGTTGAGCAGCCACGGGTCCTTGTTCGGGCCGAAGTCGGCGACCATCATGTCGTCCTGCTTGAACCCGTATGTGGCTACCGCCAGCCGGCCGGTGCCGCGATACAGCGCCATCTGGTCACGCAGGAAGTCCGACTGCTCCATGAACCACGGGCTGCCGGCCAGGAAGTCGTCCCACTGCTTGCGGCTGAACGGCGAGTCGATGGCGGCCTTGATCACCTGCCACACCCGGGTGCCCGGGTCGAACCCGTACTGCTTGGCGAAGCCGGCCGCGATGGGGTCCTGCAGGTGCTGCTTCCAGTACCACACCAGGGAGAACTCGGTGACGAGGTAGGTCTGGTCGGGCCGCATCCTCGGCAGGATGTAGTCCAGGAAGTCCTGCGCGGCCTGCGGCGCCGGGATGTGCGGATGGATGTCGACGCCCTGGATCTCCGGCGTCTCGCGGACGAACGTCATCCAGCGCTCGGCGGCCGGCGTGCGGCGGTCGGCCAGGTCGAGCCGGTTCAGCGCGCCCATGTACAGGGTGGTGCGGCAGTTCGCTCCGCAGTGCTCGCGGCGGTAGTCGATCACGTGCCGGGCGACGGTCTCGTAGAAGGTGTTGAGCCGGTTGTCGCGCTCGGCGGGCAGGCTCTCGATGAACGGCTCGTTGCCGATCGTGAGGATGTCCACCTTGTTCAGCACCGTGGGCAGGACGCGGTCCAGGCGGGCCAGCTCCTTCGCCATCCCGGCGCTGCCGGGCGCGGGGAAGGAGGCCTGGTTGTAGGGGAACTTCAGGCTCAGGATGGTGTCGTAGCCGCGCTCGCCCGCACCGGTGATGGTGGTGATCGCGAAGTGGTCGGCGGGGTCGCCCTGGTCGGTGGCGGGCATCGGGTAGAAGCCGCGGACCCAGCGGGTGCCCGACTCGCGGAGTTCGCGGTAGTCGAGGGCGTCGAGGTTCTGGTTGAAGTTCGCGCCCAGCGCGCCGTACGCGGTGGGCAGTGGTCTGTTCACGGGTTTGCCTCCCTGGACGGCGGCAGTGGCGGTGTGGGGCGTGACGGCGGCGAGGACCGCGGTCAGCGCGACGATCGACAGTCGGCGAAGCATGCGTGCTGCTCCCATGGGGGCTCGGGGGGACACCGGCGGCGCTTAGCGCGTTCATGTTTGCGCTAACTTGATCAGCCTGTCAATGGGCAGGCCCCCGTTGTGAGGGGTCAGGCGCTCCGCGGCGGCGGCGGGGCCGTGGAGGCGCGGACCACCAGCTCCGGCCGGACGAACCTGCTGGTCGTCTGGCCGGAACCGCCCCCGGACGGCTCCTCCACGCGCGCGATGAGCTGCTCCACGCAGCGCCGCCCCACCGCGGCCAGATCCTGGCGGACCGTCGTCAGCGGCGGCGTGAGGAACGGCGCGACGTCCAGGTCGTCGAAGCCCACGACGCTCAGGTCCTTGGGCACCCGCCGCCCCAGCTCGGCCGCCGCCCGCAGCACGCCCACGGCCATCTGGTCGTTGGCCGCGAAGACGGCGGTCACGTCGTCGTCCATGAGCAGGCGGCGCGCGGCGTCGTAGCCGGACCGCGGCGACCAGTCGCCGACGACGGCCGGCGGGATCGCCCGCCCCGAGCGTTTGAGCTGCCGCTGCCAGGCCGCCCTGCGCCGCTGCGCCGGGTTGGAGCCGGCCGGGCCCGCCACGTGGTGCACGGTGGCGTGCCCGAGCTCCAGCAGGTGGTCGACGGCGGCGCGGGCGCCCGCGGCCTCGTCCATGCCGAACGTGGGGTGCTTGTGCGCCGCCCTGCTGTCGGCGATCACGAGCGGCACCTGCTCGGGAAGGCGCAGGTGAGGGGTGTCCAGCACGCGGGCCTCGATCACGATCACGCCGTCCACCGCGCGGTCGGTGAGACCGCGTACGGCGGCGCGCACGTCCTTCTCCGTGGGCTCGTCCACCACGGCCAGACTGACCGAGTAACCGCGCGCCTGGGCGTGGGACACGACGGCCTCGACGATGCGCACGTTGAGCACCGCGCTGAGGTTGAACATGACCACGCCGATCGTGCCGAACCGGCCCGTGGCCAGCGCCCGCGCGGCGATGTTGGCGCGGTAGCCGAGCTGCTTCATGGCGGACTCGACCCTGATCCGCGTCTCGGCGGTCACCCGGTCGTTGCCATTGACGACGCGCGAGACGGTCTGGCCCGAGACTCCGGCGAGCTTGGCCACGTCCGCCATGGAGGGCCCTCCTGACGCCCTCGTCCCCGGTGGTCGAACCACGGCGGCGTGTCTCCCTTCGTCATGGCAGCGCGTGATGGGCTGCCCGGCTGGAAAACGGTACATCGGCGGGAACCGGCTCGGTCGCGTGCCGTGGGGAAAACCCAGGACGTTCGCGAGAATCCTCACCACCGCATCCTTGACGCTGATAGGCGGCGGCCTTAGGTTAGCGCAAACATAGATCCGCTCCACGGGGATCCCTGGGGCCACCAGGGCAGCGGACCTGGTCGGTGACCGAGTCAAAGACGTAGAGGAGTCGCCATGCGGCGGCATCACCCGATCCTTGAAACCCGCTCCGGCGCTCGCAACGCCGGGCCAAGCGATATCAGCCGGCGCCGCCTCTTCGGCGGTGCGGGCGCCGCCGTCCTCGCGGCGGCACTCGCCGGATGCACCGGCGGCGGCCAGTTGAGCCAGAAGAGCGCGAGCGGCGGCAGCGGAGCCCTGCAATGGTGGGACCAGTTCCGCCCGCTGACCAAGATGTTGCAGAACGACCTGTTCGCCCCGTTCATGAAGGCGCACGCCGGCGTCACCATCGAGCGGCGCCAGATGGACGCCCCCGAGCTGGGACAGGCGTTGCAGGTCGGGCGGCGCAGCAACCAGATGCCCGACGTGCACTCGCTGGCCGGCCTGGGCGGCATCTCCCCGGCCGCGCTGGTGAGCCAGGGCTGGTTCCAGCCGATCGGCAAGCTCGCCGACTTCGCGGGCAGCCCGGTCGGCGACTCCCTGTACGACGGCATCCACCGCTTCAACGACGAGGTCTACTCCTTCCCGCCGTTCTCGGGCCGCTGGCACGAGGCGGTGCCGTGGTTCAACACCGCGATGCTCAAGCAGGCCGGCGTCGACCCGGAGGAGGAGCCGGGCACCTGGGACAAGCTCCGGGAGATCGCCCGCAAGGTCACCAAGGGCAATGACAGCGGCGCCTACGGCATCGTGGTGCCCAGCAAGGAGACCGAGTACCTGCAGATCCTGGTGAACCGGCTCGCCATGACCGCCGGCGCGCCGGGACCCGGCGCCATCGACTGGGCGACGGGTGAGTACATCTACGACTCCCAGCCCTACATCGACGCCATCGAGTTCCTGCTCGCGCTGCAGAAGGACAAGGTCGTGCATCCGGCCTCGGCCTCGATGGGCGCCCGCGACGCCCGCGCCCGATGGGCCGCCGGGCAGGCCGGCATCTACCTGTGGGGCGCGTGGTTCATCGGCGGCCTGCTCGTGGACGAGCCGGAGGCGGTCGAGCGCGGCGTCGGCACGTGGCACATCCCCTGCCCCGAGACCACCAGGAACTTCGTCTACAACCCGCCGGCGGGCGGGACGTTCTGGGTGTCCAGCCAGTCCAAGCAGGCCAAGACCGCCGCCGAGGTCATGTTGCAGATGACCACCAAGGAGTTCCAGACCAAGCTGGCCGCCGCCATGGACCAGCCGCCCGCGCTGGCGGCCGAGGTCATCGACCAGGCCGAGGTACACGCCTCGTACAAGAAGTGCGTGAACAACTTCGCCGACGACGTCAGGATCGGCCCGGCGCCCGAGGTCGGCACGCCCGGCGTCTGGCAGGTGCTGGCCGAGATGCGCGACATCCACCCCAACCTCGGCGACATCGTCCAGTCCGCCCTGACCGGCTCCGCCACCGACGTCGGCGGCCAGTTGCGCCGCTTCAACGACCAGATCAGCGCCGAGCGGGAGCGCGCCGTCAAGGCCGTGCGCGAGGAGAAGGGCGTCGAGGTGGACCTCAAGGCGTGGGTGTTCGCCAACTGGGACCGCAAGGCGGACTACGAGCAGAAGTCCTACGCCGAGCGCTGACGGCGCAGTGAGCACAGGAGCGCGATGACAACGACAACGCATGAGCGCGAGCGCCCGCGCATCGAGGCCCCGCGGGCCGAGCGGGGCCCGGGCTGGGCCCGGCGTCTGCGCAAAGACTGGTGGATCTACCTCTTCCTGCTCCCGACGATCCTCGGGTACGGGGCCTACACGGTCTATCCGCTGCTGGCCTCGTGGTGGTTCGCCTTCCTCGACTGGCCGGGGTTCGCGGACGTGGGAACGTTCGTCGGGTTCGAGAACTTCGCCCGGCTGCTGGAAGACGACCTGTTCTGGAACGCCTTCTGGAACTCGATCGTCTTCCTCGTGATCGCCGTGCCGCTGCGGGTCGGGCTGGCGCTCGGGCTGGCGATCGTGCTGAACAGCAAGAAGACCCCGTTCAAGGGCTTCTTCCGCACGCTGTTCTTCCTGCCCGTCGTCACCACGGGCGCCATCGTCGGCGTGGTGTTCACCCTGCTGCTCGACGCGAGCGGCCCGATCAGCGTGTCGATGGTCTGGGCGGGCCTGATCGACTCGCCCGCGAACTTCGCGGCCGACGCCGGCACCTCCCTGTATGCCGGCATCGCCGTGTGGGTGTGGAAGTGGCTGGGTATCACGCTGATCTACTGGCTGGCCGCGCTGCAGACGGTCCCGCAGGGCGTGCACGAGGCCGCGATGATCGATGGCGCGGGCGCGTGGGCGGAGTTCCGGCACGTGACGATGCCGCTGCTGGTGCCGTTCCTGGTGATCATCACGCTGATCGACACCGTGGCGGCGTTCAACGTCTTCGACCTGATGCAGACGCTCACCGGTGGCGGCCCGTCCTTCTCATCCGAGGTGATCGAGATCTTCATCTTCCGCACGGCCTTCCAGGCCAACGTCCCCCAGCTCGGCTACGCCTCGGCCGCCGCCGTGCTGTTCGGGGTGCTGACCGTGCTCTTCGCGATCGCCCAGGCGCTGGGCATGCGGTGGGCGCGGGGAAGGATGGGCACCTCATGAGCACCCGGTCGCGGCGCCGCCCGAGCACCGGCCAGGTGGTGACCGTCGTGCTGCTGGCGGTGCTGGGCGCGTTGTGGGTCTACCCGTTCGCCTGGCTGGTGTCGGCGTCGCTGAAGACCTCGCCCGAGATCTTCAACGGCCTCGGCCTGGTGCCGGAGGAGCCGGTGTGGGAGAACTACACCCGCGCCTGGACGGAGGTCGGCTTCGGCAACTACTTCGTCAACACCCTCATCGTCACCGTCGGCACGGTGCTGCTCGTCGTCATCCGCAGCGCCCTGGCCGGGTACGTGCTGGGCCGCTACGACTTCATCGGCAAGAAGATCCTCGTCGGCCTCTTCCTGATCACCTTCTTCCTGCCCGAGGGCTACACGATCATCCCGATCACCCAGCTCACCGACCAGCTCCGGCTGCTCAACACGCATGCCGGCGTGATCCTCGGGCTGGGCGCGGGCGGGCAGATCGCCTCGACCCTGCTCTACGCGGGCTACTTCCGGCGGCTGCCGAAGGAACTGGAGGAGACCGCCCGCCTGGACGGAGCCGGACCTTTCACGATCTTCTTCCGCGTGATGTTGCCGCTCGCCTGGCCGATCACCGCCACGGTGGTCATCCTCACCTACCTGTTCGCCTGGAACGTCTACCTGCTGCCGCTGGTGTTCACCCTCAGCGAGCCCGACCTGCGCACGCTCGCCGTGGGCATGACGGTCTTCGTGGGCGAACGGAGCACGGACTGGTCGGGCCTGGCCGCGGCCGCGGTGATCTCGCTGATCCCGGTGGTCGCCGTGTTCGTGGCGCTGCAGCGCAAGTTCGTCGACAGCCTCGCCGGCGCCGTCAAGCAATGACCTGTACCAATGGAACGGAGTTCTCCTGACATGCCTGTCCCCAGTCCCGAAGCGCTCGTCACCGTCGACACCCGCCACCCGGCGGGCCGCCTCGACGACGACGTCTACGGGCACTTCCTGGAATCGGCCTTCTTCGGCAACATCGAGGGCGGGGTGTTCGACGAGGGCTCGCCCCTGTCCGTCACCGACCCCGGCCCGCTGCACGGCGTGCGTGCCGACGTGCTGGAGCTCTGCCGCGAGCTGGGGCCGGGCCCGATCCGCTGGCCGGGCGGCAACTTCACCTCGGCCTACCACTGGGAGGACGGCATCGGCCCCCGCGACGCCCGGCCCAGCCGGCTGGAGCTGGCCTGGGGCGGGCGGGAGAGCAACCGGTTCGGCACCGACGAGTTCCTGGCCTGGTGCGAGGCGGTGGGGGCGGAGCCGTACCTGGTGCACTCCGCGCGGGACGTGGACGAGGCGGTGCGCTGGATCGAGTACACCAACTCCGCCAGGGACACCACCCTCACCGCCGCCCGCGCGCGGAACGGGCGCGCCGACCCGTGGAAGGTGCGCTACTGGGGCGTCGGCAACGAGGTCTACGGCCCGTGGCAGATGGGCCACCGCACGGCCGACGAGTACGCCGCCGCGGCCCGCGAGCACGCCCTGTTCATGCGCCTGGTCGACCCGGACGTCCGCCTGATCGGCGTCGGCATCCCCTGGCGCCAGGAGGAGTGGACCCGCCCGCTGCTGAAGCGGGCCGGCTCCCTGCTCGACTACCTCTCCCTGCACCTGTACGGGGCCAGCAGGCACCTGTGGACCGGCGACGACTACGACGCGATCGTGGCCCAGTCGCTCTACTTCGAGCGTGAGATCCACGCCTACTCCCAGCTCGTCACGGCCCTGGCCGCCGAGGCCGGTCTCGACCGCCCGCCCGCGCTCGCCCTGGACGAGTGGACGATGCGCCACCTCGAACCCCAGGACTGGCCCCAGCCGCTGCCCGGCGACGACGGCGGCATCGCCCCCCGCGAGACCACCGGCGTCAGCGACCCCGCCAAGGTGCGGGTGAACCGGTGGAGCCCCAGGACGATCGCCGACGCGCTCTTCTGCGCCGGCGTCTTCCACGCCATCCACCGCACCGCCGGCCTGCCCGCGCCCGTCGCCATGGCCAACCCGGTCAACCTGGTCAACGCCAACGGCCTGGTCGTGGCCCGCCCCGGCGGCGCGCTGCGCTCGGCCATCTACCACGTCTGGCACCTCTACCGGCACCACACCGGCCGCGTCGTGCTGCCGTGCGAGGTGGAGGGACCCGCGCGCACCACCTCGGTCACGCTCGGGGACAACCGCGGCCCCGACGGCCGCCTGCTCACCGCGCCCATGACCGTCCCCTACGTGGACGTCTCGGCCACCCGCGCCGACGACGGCTCCGTGCGGATCGCCGTGGTCAACCGGCACCGCGACGCCGCCGTCCGGCTCCGGCTCGTCCTCGACGGCGCCGACGGCGACACCCCCGCCACCGCGCGGGTCCGCACGCTGTCCGGCGACCTCGGCACCGTCAACACCCTGGCCGCGCCGGACGCCGTGACCGTACGGGACCTGGGGGTCGTCGAGGCGGACGGCGGGGCCTGGGCCGTCGCGCCGCACTCCGTGACCGTGCTGACCCTGGGGGAGCGTTGATCGACCACCCCCGCCCCCTGCTCGTACGCCCGCACTGGCAGGACCTGAGCGGCCCCTGGGGATTCGCTACCGACGACGAGGACCGGGGCCTGGGCCTCGGCTGGCACCGCGACGACGGGCCGTTCACCCGCACGATCACCGTGCCGTACCCGCCAGAGAGCGAGCTGTCCGGGCTGCGCGACACCGATCCCCACCCCGTCGTGTGGTACCGCCGCACGCTGGCCCTGGACCGGGAGCCCGGCCCGGGGGAGCTGCTGCTGCTGCACTTCGGGGCCGTGGACTACCGGGCCCGCGTCTGGGTCAACGGCGTGTTCCTGGGCGGGCACGAGGGCGGGCACACGCCCTTCTCCTTCGACGTCACCGACGCCCTCGTGCCCGGCGGCGAGCAGGTCGTCGTGGTCCGCGCCGAGGACGAGTGCGACGACGCCACCCAGCCGCGCGGCAAGCAGGACTGGCGGGCAGAGCCGCACGACATCTGGTACCACCGCACCACCGGCATCTGGCAGCCGGTCTGGGCGGAGGTCGTGCCCGGCCTGCACCTGCGCGCCCTGCACTGGACCCCCGACGTGCCCGGCGCCGCGGCGACCCTGGAGGTCGAGCTCTCCCGCACCCCCGAGACCCCTGTGGACGTGCACGTCGTGCTCACCCTGGGGGAGGAGGTCCTGGCCGACCAGACGTGCCGCACCCATGCCAGGGACGGCCGCTGGGTGGTCGCCGTGCCCGCCGCCCGGCACCAGATGGAGCAGGCGCGGCTGTTGTGGACGCCCGAACGGCCGACCCTGCTGGACGCCCGCGTCGAGCTCAGCCGCGACGGCCAGGTGATCGACGCCGTGACCTCGTACGTGGGCCTGCGCAGCACCGCCGTCAGGGACGGCCGGTTCCTGCTCAACGGCCAGCCCCGCTTCCTGCGCCTGGTCCTGGCCCAGAACTACTGGCCGGGATCGCACCTGGCCGCCCCGGGCCAGGACGCGCTGCGCCGCGAGGTGGAGCTGGCCAAGGAGCTGGGCTTCAACGGGGTGCGCATCCACCAGAAGGTCGAGGACCCGCGCTTCCTGGCCTGGTGCGACCGGCTCGGCATGATGGTGTGGAGCGAACTGCCCAGCGCCTACGAGTACGCCCCCAGGACCGTCGAACGGCTCACCCGCGAGTGGCTGGAGGTCGTAGCCCGCGACCGCAGCCATCCGAGCGTGGTGACCTGGGTGCCGTTCAACGAGAGCTGGGGCGTCTGGCACTCGCTCGACGTACCGGAGCAGCGGCACGCCACCGCCGCGCTCTACCACCTCACCAAGGCACTCGACGGCACCCGGCCGGTGATCTCCAACGACGGCTGGGAGCACACCGAGAGCGACATCTGGGGCCTGCACGACTACGCCCCGACCGGCGCCTCCATCCGCGAGCGCTACGCCGATCGGGAGGCGATCGCCCGGGTCCTGTCCGACCGTCCGCCCGCGCGCCGCGTCGCCCTGCTCGGCGAGCCGGCCCAGCGGGGCCGGCCGGTGGTGCTGTCGGAGATCGGCGGGCTCAGCCTGCGGCCCCAGGCGGGCGAGTCCTGGCACGGGTACGCCACCGTCACCTCCACCGATGAGCTGGCCGAGGAGTTCCGGCAGATCGTGGACGCCGTCCTGGACAGCGTCGAGCTGGCCGGCTTCTGCTGGACCCAGCTCACCGACACCGAGCAGGAGACCAACGGCCTGCTGACCGAGGACCGCGTGCCCAAACTGCCGCCGGAGACCGTCCGCCGCATCCTGACCAGGCCCGCCCGCTCGGCGCCCGCCGAGGCCATCGACGCGGCCCGCCGAGCGGCCAGACAGGACGGTTGAACACCGCTATCCGCGGGGGGCGCGCCCGGTTACGCTGATCAGCGTCCCCCACGGATGGCGCCGCGCGGGCCCCGCTCCGCCGCACGTCCGGCCGAAGCCCCACGATGAGAGGGCGATCGAGCATGACTGACGGATTACTGCTGCCACCTGGCTCAGGGAGCCGCATCCAGCCTGCGGGCATGACGCTCAAGGTGGGCGCGGAGAGCTCGAAGAGCTGGTCCCTGTTCGAGGTGGACGTGCCGCCGGGGTTCGACGTGGGCGCGCACCAGCACCGCGCGGCCGAGGAGGTCTTCTACGTCCTCGAAGGCGAGATGGAGCTCCTGGCCTTCCACCCGGCGGGCCCGGCCGGGCCTGACTGGCGCGCCTGGAGGTCGGACACCGGCACGCCCGTCTTCCGCGGCGGGCCGGGAAGCACCATGTTCGTGCCCGCCGGCTGCCCGCACGCCTTCTTCAACCCCGGCCCCGCCCCCGCACGGATGATCTTCCTGGTCTCCCCGCCCGGCCACGAGGACTACCTGCGCGAGCTGGCCGGGCTGTTCACGGCCGGCGGGCCGCCGAACCCGTCGGCGATCTCGGACCTGCGCGCCCGCCACGACATCGACCAGCTCACCCCGCTCACCAACCGCCGCCTCACCTGACGACGCTCACGACGCTCACCCCGCTCATTCGTCGTGCAGCACGGTGGCGATGGTGAGCCAGGCCGCCGAGCGGGCCGGGACGTAGGCGCCCAGCACCGCGATCACCGCGCCCGCCGGCGTGAGCAGCGCCAGTATCGCAACCCCCCAGACGTCCACCATGAACGCCGGCAGCGTACGGCGGCGACCTCGACGCACGGCGCCGCCTCGGCGGCGGTTACCGCGTCCGCGCCCGGCTGCCGCTGGAACGGCCATGACCGGCGCGGGGCCCCGGGTGCTCATCGCCGACGACCAGGAGCTGGTGCGCGCCGGTTTCCGGCTCATACTCACCGCCCGCGGCATCGACGTCGTGGGCGAGGCCGCCGACGGCGCCCAGGCGGTGACGGAGGCACTCAGGCTGAGCCCGGACGTGGGCGCACCTGGCCGCCGCCGTGCGCCTGGTCGCCACCGGCGACGCACTCCTGGCCCCCTCGATCACCCGCCGCCTGGTCGAGCGCTTCACCGCCGCCGACCGCGCCCCGCGGGCGCCCGCCGTCCACCACGACCTGGCCACGCTCACGCCGCGCGAGCTGGAGGTCCTGACGCTCATGGGCAAGGGCCTGTCGAACGCCGAGCTGGCCTGCGCGCTGACGCTCAGCGAGGCGACGGTGAAGACGCACGTCGCCCGCATCTTCGCCAAGCTCGCGCTGCGCGACCGCGCCCAGGCGGTCGTCCTGGCGTACGAGACGGGCCTGGTCCTGCCCGGCGAGCCTAGACCAGCCCCACCATGAACCCCTCGTCCTTGACACCCAGGAACACCGCGGGACGATACTGCCGCATCGCGTGCTCGATGACCGGGATGTACTTCGGGCTCGACCCGAGCGGCAGCCGGTAGCCGTTCTTAACCGTGTGAAACTCCCACAGGTGCTCCATGTCCGGATGCCGCCCGCGGAACCCCTGGTCGCCGGGGAACAGGTCGAGCCGGACCATGGTCCTGCGCACGATGTAGTCGGCCAGTTTGACCCGCCGCTGCTGCGTGCGCGAGATGCCCACCCCGGACAACTCCGCCCACGCCACGGCCCACGGCCTGCCCTGCGGGTCGTCCCAGCGCACGCCGAACCCGTCGAAGACCAGCTTGCGCGGCCGGCCGACCTTCTTCCACGCGATGATCGGCAGCAGGCCGATGAACAGGAAGATCAGCCCCAGGATCACGACGACGACCGCTGTGCCCGCCCCGCCCGTGACCTGCCCGGTCAGCCCCGAGAAGATCGAGATGAGCCCGATCAGGCCGGCGATGGAGCCGCCGATCAGCGCCTTGACCTTGGCGTCGCCGCCGACGTCGATCACCACGGGAGGCGGCGGCGGGGGCTGCTGGGGCGGATAGGGGGCGTTGTATGGGGGTTGGTGCATGGCAGGACACGTTAGTCGCGGTCGGGAGTCGTCCCGTCACGCTTCAGCGTTTTGCGAAGCTTCGCGGCGAACTTCGCGGTGTCCCTCCTCGTTGATCCGGAAAACGGCATCAGAGGGGGTCCTTGACGTGGATGGCTGGATCGAGCGGGCAGCGGACGTTGACCGTGTCGTGGCCGCGCTGACCTCGGGGGACAGCGGCCTGGTGCTGGTGGTGCCCGAGGTGGAGGGGGCCGAGGGGATGGGCGTCAGCGCCGTGGTGGCGGCCGCGCTGCGCCGTCCCGAGGTGGCCGAGCGCTTCCCCGAGGGCATCGGCCGCTTCAGCGCCGACGGCGCCCACCGGGAGGAGTGGGTGAATGAGCTGACCCCGGTGCTGGACCATCTGCACGGTGAGGACGTCGAGCCCTACTCCTGGGCTGAGGAGCTCGACTTCGCGAACCTCGTGCACGACGAGGAGGCGATCAACGGGCTCCTGGAAGAGCGGGTCTTCAAGCCGGGGCCCCGGCTGGTGGCGGTGGACGGGCTGCGGTACGCCCGGGAGGCGATGTTGCCGGCGCTCGCGGTGCCGGGATGCGCGTGGCTGGTCGCGGCGGACGCCGACGACGGGGAGTTGCCGTTCGCCATCACCGTGCGGGTCGGCCCGATGACGTCCGCGCAGGGCGTGGCGATGTTGCGCCGTGACCTGCCGGCCCTGGACGAGGGCACGGCCGCGCGGCTGGTGGAGCTGACCGGCGGCTGGCCGCTCGCCCTGGCCCTGGTGCACGGGCTCGTCGTCAGCCAGGTCGTCACGGGGGAGCCGGCCACCGACGCGGCCCTGCGCCTGACCGGGCGCCTGACCGGGCGCCTGGCCGGGCGGCTGCCCGGCCCGGTGGACCTCGCCGACCCCGCCTCACGGACGGCGCTGATCGGCGCGCTCGTGGACCAATCGGTCGGCTGGCTGCGCGCGGTGGACCCGGCCGCCGCGGAACGGTTCCTGCGCCTCGGTCTGTTCGGCGCGGGCGAGGCCATCCCCATCGGCGTGGCCGCCACGATGTGGAGCTCGGGCGCGGCCATGACCGGCGGCCAGATCGGCGCGCTCATCGCCAGGCTGGAGGGGCTGTCGCTGGTCAGCCGGCGTACCGATCACCCGGTGCTGGTCTTCGCGGACGCCGTGGGAGCCCGCGTCCGCGAGCTCCTCGGCCCCGAGGGTCTCCAGCGGGCCCGCCAGGCGCTGGCCGACGCCGACCCGGACGAGACGCCCGAGGGCTGGGGCGACCTTCCCGGCTCGGCCGAGTGGATGTTGCGCAACCTCGCCGGGCTGTACGCCGGCACCGGGGACGTACAGCGGCTGGAGGGTCTGGTCTGCGACCCGGCGTGGATGGCCGTCCGCATCCAGCGCTCCGGCGTGAGCGCGGCCATGCGGGACCTGTCCAAGGCCGGCACCGTCGTGGCCGAGGAGCTCCACCGTGTTCTGGCGAGCTCGGCGCACCTGCTCGAAACGGCACGCGACCTGAGCGTGAGCGTCGCGCCCACGCTCGCCGCCCTGCTGTACCCGATCCTGCACGTGGGCGATGACCTCAGCCGATGGCCGGCGGAGGGCGGCCGGCCGTGGCTGGAGTGCCGCTGGACGCCGCCGCACGTGCCGCACCCGGCGCTGCTGGCCACCCACCACAGCCGGTCGGAGGGGATGACCGGCCTCGCCATGGCTCCGGACGGCGCCTGGGTGGCCGCCTCGGCGAGCGGGGGACGGGTGACGCGCCTGCGCCTGGACGGCACCAGCATGGACAGCCTGCTGGGCCACGAGTTGTGGGTCACGTCGGTCGCCGTGGCTCCCACCGGCTCCTGGCTGGCCACCGCGAGCTGGGACGAGACCGTCCGCCTGTGGGAGCAGGACGGGACACCCCGCGCCGTCCTCGACGACCTGCCCGCCACGGCCGAGACCGTCGCGATCGCGCCGGACGGGACCTGGCTGGTCGCCGGCGGGGACGGCTTCCTGCGCTTCTGGGACGCCGACGGGACACCGCGTGCCACCGCGGGAGAAGGTGATTACCGGCACCTCGCCATCGCTCCCGACGGCACGTGGCTGGCCGCCGTCGGAGCGGAGGTCATCGAGTTGTGGAACGCCGACGGGACGCGCAGGGCGCTCCTCAGCGTGGGCGACGACGAGGACGAGGGGGCCGACGCGGTCGCCATCGCGCCCTCGGGCGAGTGGCTGGCGATCCTCGGCGAGTACGGCTCCCTCTACCTGGTGAACGCCGACGGCAGCCCGCGCGCCGCGTTCGACGACGACCTCCTCCACGGTTACGGCCTGGCCATCGCCCCCGACGGCGACTGGCTGGCCGTGGGCGACATCGACGAGAACATCCTGATCATGGGCCTGGACGGCTCGGTACGGGCCAGGCTGCCCGGCCACACCAAGGCGATCACCGGTCTGGCGATCACACCCGACGGCCGCAGGGTGGTCTCGGCGAGCGGCGACAGGACGGCCCGGATCTGGGACGCCGACCTGGCCGTGCGGGAGCCGGCCGAGCCGCGCGAGCGGCACGACCTGCGCGGGATCGCGGTGGCGCCCGACGGCTCGTACGTGGTCACCGCCGGAGTGCAGGGGCTCACGCGGTGGGACGCCGACGGGAACCGACGATGGCGGGAATCCGATGGCAGGACGTTGAGCGTGGCCGTCGCTCCGGACGGCCGTTCCCTGCTCAGCGGCGGCTACAGGGGACGCGTCAGGCTGTACGACCCGGACGGGACCGTACGCGGGACCGAGCAGATGTCCTCCGAGGAGGATCTGTGCGACGTTCCGTCGGTGGCGATCGCCCCCGACGGCGCCTGGATGGCCGTGGCCGTGGACAAGGAGGTACGGATCCTGGCGCCGGACGGGGAGGTGACCACGGTCCTGGGACCGTACGACGAGGCGGTGAGCGCGGTGGCCATCGCCCCGGACTCCTCCTGGCTGGCGCTCGCGTGGGACGAGCACGTACGGCTGTGGTGCCCGGACGGGGAGCAGGAGGGGACCTGGCTGGAGACGGAGACCTGCGTCGAGGCTCTCGCCGTCTCCCCGGACGGCCGCTACGTCGCGGCGGCCACGCGCGACGGCGTCGAGCTGCTCGACCTGCCGGCCGGAGAGGTGGCGATGTTCGGCCAGGACGAGCGGCTGACCGGCCTGGCCTTCTCCCCGGACAGCACCCTCCTGGCCACCACCGGCGACAACGGGTGCCTGCGGATATGGGACCTGGCCGGCCGCACCTGCGAGTCCGCGACCGTCGTGGACGGCGAACTCCACGCCTGCGCCTGGCACCCCGACGGCTCGGCCGTGTACGCGGCCGGAGCGGCGGGCCTGTTCGGCTTCACCTACCACCACTGTGGGTCACCACTGTGGGTCACCATTGAGGGCCACCGCTGAGCACGGCCCCGCGGATTCGCGGAGCCGTGCCAGGGGTTGTCACGACCGTGCGAACGTCCATCCCGGCATCCCGGGCACCGGACCAGGGAACGGACGCGCCCGCAGAGGGCTCACCTCGGCAGGCGGCACGGCCTCGCACCGGGTGCCATGGCCCGGCACCTTGAGCGAGGTCAGGTAGCCGTCGATGGCGCCGGTCGGGCACTCGCCGCGCCCGTAGATGCCGTGCCCCCATCCCTCGTAGGTGAGCAGCCGCGCCTCGCGCCCGATCTGCCGCACCGCGTTGACCGCCCACGGGTAGCCGGTGGCCGGGTCGTGCAGGGCGTTGCCCACCAGCAGTGTGGGCGTGCCGGACACGCGCAGGCGGTGCTGCGGGTTCGGCACGGCGGTCGTGCCCAGGCACGAGGTCGTCGCAGGGAGAGCCGCGGCGCTCGTCAGCATGTCCGGCGCGATGGCCGCCGACCTGCGCAGGTGCCGCTCGTACTCGCGGTAGTCGCGGATGGGCAGCGCCCAGTCCTGGCAGAAGATCCGGCCGGCGTCGTTGATCACCTCATCGGCCTTGGCGGCCGGGGGCGTGAGGAAGGCCCGCGCGCTCTGCGCGCCGCTGTCCAGCGCGACCAGGAACTCGGCCAGTTCCTTGTACGCCGGTCCGTAGAACGCGCCGAACGCCTGCTGGATGAGGCCCATCTTGGTCAGCTTGGCACCGGGGACGCCGGGGAAGTCCAGCTCGCCCCGATCCGCCCTGGCCAGCAGGTCCCGCCACAGCGCGCGCACGTCCTTGCCGTGCAGCGCGCACGACGCGGTCCTGTCGCACCAGGCGACGAACTCGTTGAAGGAGTCCTGGGAGGTCCACGACTCGGTGTCGAGGAAGGCCGAAGTGCCGAGACTGTGGTCCATGTTGCTGTCCAGCGCGAGGGCCCGCACGCGGCCGGGGTAGCGCTCGGCGTACTGCTGGCCGATGAGCGTGCCGTACGAGATGCCATAGTAGGTCAGTTTGTCGTCGCCGAGCGCGGCGCGCAGGGCGTCGAGGTCGCGTACGACGTTGCCGGTGTGCACCTGGTCGAACAGCGGCCCGGTACGCTGCCTGCAGTCCTGCCGGTAGCGCTCGTTGAAGGCCAGGAGCGCCTCGAAGTCGGCCTGGCTCTTGACCGCCAGCGGGTCGGGCGCCTGGACGGCGAGGTCGAGCGAGCACAGGATCGGATGGCTGAGCCCCACGCCGCGCGGGTCGAACCCGACGACGTCGAAGCGGCTGGTGATCTCCGGCGAGAAGCCGAGCCAGTTCTCCACCACGGCCTGGACGCCGGAGCCCCCGGGACCGCCGGGGTTGATGACGAGGGAGCCGGTGCGGGCCGCCGGGTCGGTGGCCTTGCGGCGGGCCAGCGCGAGCTCGAACGTCTCGCCGCGGGGCTTGCCGTAGTCGACGGGCACGGTCAGCGTGCCGCATTCGGCCGTGGGGTCTTGCTCGCAGGGCGCCCACGAGATCGCCGCGGCGCTCTCCGCCGGGCTTTCCGCCGCGGCTGGGGCGAGGGGCAGGAGGGGCACGGCCAGCGCGCCTAAGAGACCGAAAATCAGAGCAGTTCTCCGCATGTAACGATCGTGGCCAATTGTTCCGACAAGGTCATCCGACTTGAGGAGGAATGTCCTGTCATCCTCGCGGCTAGGCGAGGTCCCACAACAGCCGGTAGTAGGCGAGGCGCTCGCCGTCGGGCTCGATCCCGTACCCCTCGCAGACGAGGTGATGGTGTCCTCCCGCGCCAGCGCGGCGACGATCGCGGGCACGGGGCCGGTCGGGATATCGGTGGTCATTAGGACGTGATCCTCCCAGGGGTACGAAGCCGCTGACAACGCGTTTTCCTCATTTGACCTTGACGCGACGTCAACGTTTTGACTGGACGGCACAGACACCAGGAAAGGCTTGCCGAAAGTGTTGACTCTGCCGTTCGACCGTCCCGATCCCCTCATGCCCCCTCCCGAGTACGCGCGCCTCCGCGAGACCTCGCCCGTCGCCCGGGTGCGTACCCCAGACGGGCGCCCGGCGTGGCTCGTCACCTCCTACGACGCCGCTGCCGCCGTCCTGGCCGACCGGCGGTTCGGCCTCACGCCGCCCGGCACCCCGGGCTCCGGCAACGAGACGTTGTTCCAGGACGGGGAGGCGCATGCGCGGCTGCGGCGGCTGGTGGCGAAGGCGTTCAGCCCGCGCCGGGTCGAGCTGCTGCGCGAGCGTGTCGAGCGGGTCGCCGACGAGCACGTGGCGACGCTGGCTCTTACCGGACCGCCCGCCGATCTCGTCGCGGGGCTGGCCGCGCCGATGGCGATCACGGTGATCGGTGAGTTGCTCGGGGTGGACCCCGGCGATCGGGAGCGGTTCCGCGTCGTGGCGGGCGGCTCAGCGACGCCGAGCTCGTCGCCATGGCCGCCACCATCGTCTCCGCCGGCCACCTCTCGGCCCGCAACGCCATCTCCACCGCCATCCTGCGCCTCCTCGCCGAAGAACACCGGACCTCCACCGCCGGGAAGCTCGCTGAAGGACATGGGATCGGCGCGACCGTCGAGGAGTTGCTGCGGCTGCAGTCGGGCCTGACCGGCGAGCCCTTCCCGCGTTTCGCCCAGGCCGACCTCGACCTGGCCGGGGCCGCGATCAGGGCCGGTGACCTGGTGCTGGTGCGGCTCGAAGCCGCCCACCGCGACCCCCGCCACTTCGACCGCCCCGACACCTTCCTGCCGGAGCGCCGGTCGAGCCCGCTCCTGGTGTTCGGCCACGGCATCCACTACTGCCTCGGCGCGCCCCTGGCCCGCCTGGAGATGGCCGCCGCGCTCGGCGCCCTGGCCCGGCGGCTGCCCGGCCTGCGCCTGGACGGCAAGCCCGAGGAGGTCGTATGGGAGCGCGACGGACTCGACCTCGGCCCGTCGGCCCTCCACGTCACCTGGTGAGCGGGCGCAGCAGGAGGGTGACGAAGCCCAGGAAGCCCCGGTAGCCGTTCAGCCACAGGTCACGGTGCTCGCGGGCGGCGGCCAGGGCGGCGTCCCCGTCCGGGCCCGGGTGGTCGAGGGCCCAGCGGGTCAGCGTGCCGGTCCAGGACCACTCGTACTCGTCCCAATCGGTCAACGGGCTCGTGTGGCCGTAGACGGTCGCGAAGCCGGCGGCCTCCATGCGCTCCACGGTCCCGGCCAGGTCGGCGTACTCGCCGGGCTCGGCGCCGAACTCGGTGAGCAGCTCGGGCGAGGGCGGCTGCTCCCAGAAGGCCTCGCCGACCAGGGCCAGCCCTGACGAAGGACGCACGTGATCGTGTACGGCGCGCAGGGTCGGCTCCAGGCCGCCGAAGGCGTGGGTGGCCCCGACGGACAGGACCAGGTCGTACGGCTCGGCGGCCGTGTGGTCGGCGGCGGGCACGCGGTGCAGCCGGAGCCGGTCCGACACCCCGAGACGCCCCGCCTCCTCGGCCGCGGCGGACAGGCCGGACTCGGAGAGATCCACCCCGTCGGCCGTCGCGTCCGGGTAGAGCGCCAGCGCCCTCAGCAGCCACTGCCCCTCGCCGCAGCCCAGGTCCAGGATGCGGGCCCGCGGCGGCAGCTTCGCCCGGGTGAGCAGGCGGTCCAGGTTGTCGCCGCTGATGGGCGCGGCGATGGGGTGGTCGCCGTGTGCGACGTGGCTGATCAGATCGCGTTCCATCTGCGGAAATATGCCCGAACGCGGGCTGAAGAGGCAAACGAGTATTTTCTCTCGCTTCCGTCACATCTCTTCCATGGCATCCGTCATATCGGTGTCCCCGGACGACCGGGGCCGATGACGACATGGGAGCGAGGGAACATGACGAACACCGACCTGCGGGGCGCGGTGGAGGGCCGCGTGCTGCTGCCGGGAGACGACGGGTTCGAACCCGCGGCCAAGCCGTGGAACCTGTCCGAGCAGCGCGTGGCCGCCGTCGTGGAGGCCGCCGACGCCGCCGACGTGGCCGCGGTGGTCAGGTACGCGGTCAAGGCAGGGCTGACGGTGAGCGCTCAGCCGAGCGGCCACGGCGCCACCGGGGACGCCGACGGGGTCATCCTGCTGCGCACCGGGCGGCTGCGCGACATCGAGGTACGCCCAGGGGAGCGGCTGGCCCGCGTGGGCGCCGGGGTCACCTGGGGCGAGGCGCTGGCCGAGATCGGTCCGCACGGCCTGACCGGGCTGGCGGGCAGCAGCCCCATCGTGAGCGTGACCGGGTACACCCTGGGCGGCGGCGTGAGCTGGTTCAGCCGCGCGCACGGCCTCGCGGCCGACAGCGTGCGCTCCTTCGAGGTGGTGCGCGCCGACGGCGAGCCCGCCACGGTGACCGCCGCCTCCGACCCCGACCTGTTCTGGGCGCTGCGTGGTGGCGGCGGCGACTTCGCGCTGGTCACCGCGATCGAGTTCGGGCTCTATCCGGCGCCTTCCCTGTACGGGGGCCGCGTGATGTGGCCCGGCCACCGCGCCCGCGAGGTGTTCGAGGTCTTCCGCCACGTCACCGCCGACGCGCCCGCCGAACTGGCCGTCTGGTTCAACCGCCTACAGTTCCCCGGGGCGCCGGCCATGGTCGCCCTGGACGCCGCCTTCCTCGGCGAGGAGAGCGAGGGACGCGCGCTGCTCGCCGCGCTGGACAAGATCGGCGACCCGATCGCCGACAAGCGGGGACCCCTGGCGGTGGCCGACCTGGGCACCATCACCGCCGAGCCCACCGACCCGGTGCCCGCGCGCTCCAAGGCCGAGCTGCTGACCGGCCTGGACGACGCGGCGGTGGACGTCCTGCTGGACGCGCCGATGGAGCCGCTGGTCGGCGTGCAGGTCCGGCACCTGGGCGGGGCGCTGGCCGCCACCCGCCCGGACGCGGGGCCCAGCGGGCCGATCACTGAGCCGTACCTGCTCTACCTGCTCGGTGTCGGCTTCAACCCGCAGATGTCCGAGGCCGTGGGCGCCGTGCAGGAACGCTTCGCCGGGGAGCTCGGGGCGAGCGGGCGCAAGCCGTACACGATGCTGGCGCGCGGGGAGCGGGCCGCGGCGGCCTTCTCCGAGCGGGACCTCGCCCGGCTGCGGGACATCAAGCGGGCCGCCGACCCGCACGGCGTGCTGCGCGCCAACTTCCCCGTCTTGGCGTAGGGCCCCCGGTACAAAGGGGCGCGTGCTCCTGCTCCATGCCGCAGGGGCACGCGTCTCGGGCCGGGAGAGCCTACGTGGTCAGTGCCGGACGGCTGACGCCCGGACGAAACCCGCCCGGTTGCGGTCCGCGTTCGCGGAGCCCCGGACCAGATACCACTGCCGGCCGGGCACCACGCCGGCGACCGTGGCCGTCGCAGAACTCGTAACTGATCTTCTCGTATTTCGCGCCGCGTAATACGTACACGGAATACAGCGGCTCGCGATCGACGGTCAGATCGGTGATCACGATCTGCTTCTGACCGCCGACGGCGCGGACCCGCGGTGTGGAGTCGCCGAGCAGGGACAGGACCTCCACATACTCACCCGGCCGCCTCGTCACGAAGACACTGATCCCGCGATGCGCACGAGCGAGCGGCGACTCACTCCGCGGTCGTCCCGGCAGTCGATCCAGAGCGGTTCGCCTTCCAGGTTCCGCAGCGAGGCGGGCAGGGGCGGATGGCGCTGCCCGCCTTCCCCGATCGCGACGATGGCCAGCCGCTGGACACCCCGGGTGGCGGTGAAGCGGGCGACTTCCAGGTCGACGTACGGCGACAGGGCCGACGCCGGTGACGCCAGCAGCACCATGGCAGCCGAACCGTCGACCGCCTCGCGCAGACGCTCGTCGAGAACGCCGGAGGCGGTCATCTCCTCGTCGTCCCTGAACACCGGCCGCAGGTGGCGATCCCGCAAACCCCGCACCCGAAGTGCCCGCCGCACCAGGCGCGGGACGGTGAAGCGCTCCAGCCGCTGGTGCAGCGACCGGGCCTGCCGCTTGTCGGACCAGTTGTAGGAGATGAACGCCCAGAAGCGGTAGCCGTTGCGCGGTGGTTCCGTAGACATGGTCATCACGACCTCGTGTCCGGCAGGGCGCGTCACTTCTCATGACACCACAGGAGCCGGGCTCACGACGTGCCGATATCACCGATCGGCAGACGGAACCAATCAGGCGGAGTAGACGTGGTCGCTGATGAGGCGGGCCGCGCCGACGACGCCGGCGATGTCCTCGAGTTCGGACAGGACAATGGGCAGATTGCCCGTCGCGAGAGGCAGCGAGCGACGATAGACGACGCTGCGGATCTCCGCGAGCAGGACGTGGCCCAGCCGGGCCACCCCGCCCGCGATGATCACGAGCCCCGGGTTGAAGAAGCTGACCAAGCCGGCGAGAACCTGGCCCACGCGGCGGCCGCCGTCCCTGATGAGCTGGATCGCCGCCGCGTCGCCCTGGGCGGCCGCCGCCGCGACGTCCTCGGCGGACAACGTTCCTGCCGCGGCCAGGCGCTCGGCCAGGAAGGGGGAATTTCCTGAGCGCGCCACGGTCTGTGCCTGGCCGGCCAGGGCGGCGCCGCCGAAATAGGCTTCCAGGCAGCCGGTGTTGCCGCACGCGCACAGCGGGCCCTGTTCGTCGACTCGCATGTGCCCGATGTCACCCGCGCTGCCCGATACACCGCGGTAGATCTTGCCGTCGACGACGATGCCGCAGCCGATCCCGGTGCCGATCTTGAGCAGCAGGAAGTCGCCGACCTGGCGCGCCACCCCGGCGTGCAGTTCTCCGAGCGCCATGATGTTGACGTCGTTGTCCAGCATGGCCGGGCAGTTGAGTTCCTGGCTGAGAGCCTCGCGCATGGGATAGCGGTCCCAGCCCGGCATGATCGGTGGCGCGACCGGGAAACCTTCGGCGAAGCTCACCGGTCCCGGCACCCCGATGCCGGCCCCGTGCAACTGCGTGAACAGCCCCTGGTCCCGCAGCTTGCCGGCCAGGACGAGTACCCGGTCGAGCACGTGCGCGGGGCCGAGCCTGATGTCGCACGGCTCGCTCACATGCCCCAGCACGCGCAGTTCGCCGTCGGTCACGGCCACGTCGACCGAGGTCGCGCCGATGTCGATTCCCGCGAAGCGGGTGTTGCGCGACAGCCGCACCTGGCCGGATCGGCGGCCTCCCCTGGAAGCCGCCAGCCCGTCCGGTTCGATCAGGCCCAGCCCCACCAGCCGGTCGAGCTCCGAGTTGAGCTTGGAGCGCGACATCCGGCCCGGGTGCGGGTAGACGCCGCTGACCGGGAGCCCGATCATCGGGAAGCCTCCCGAGGCGGAGGGATCCGCGGTGAGATCCGCGAGTTCGGCCCGCGATCGTGGCCCGTCCCGCAACACCCGCAACAGAGCCGCCTGATGAGAGTTCTCCGGCCGGTTCGACTTCACCCCGCCACTCCTCGATGTAGCGCTTGCTCGGCGCAACCGGCGCCGGTGGGAACGTACCGCGCTTCCGCTGCGGTAGGAAAGGCGTTCTGTCGGATAACCGCCGGAATCTTGAAAGCTTGGCCGGGTCATCGTACGGTGGCCCGCCGGGCTTCCTTTTGTTCTTCTGATCAATGAAAGTGTCGATCCGCACCGATCTTTCGGCTAATCAACGCAGAAGTTGCGAACAATCAACGAAACATCTGGACAATCTGGACGTAACATCTTAATGTTGCGGCACAACGAGCCTGCATAGATGCCCAAAAGCGGCAGGAGGTGCAGCGATTTGGACGCCCAGCACCGCATGCTCCGCCTCCCGGGCGATGAACGGCCGCTGCCTCACACCAAGATCGGTAACCGGCTCGACCTTTCCTGCGGGTCGCTCGGCCGGCGGCTGACCGATCCCCACACCCCCCTCACCCACGGCCTGGAGGTCGTCATGACACCACCGACCGCGCCCACCGCACCCTTGTGACGACTGGCACGACGGCGAAGGCGCCGCGCCTGACGACGGCGCGGCGGATCTGACCGACCGGCTCCGCCCGGCCGATGAGCGGGACGTCTCCTCCACCACGCCTGCGAGCTTTTCGCGAAGCCTCGGCCACGTTCGCTGCGGGCGGTCGGCATGAACGGTACGTGCAGCAGGCCGACCGGCCGTCGAACTGATCGCCGGGCCGGACCGCCGTCGTCGGCGTGATCGGCGAACGCCTGTCTGGAAGCCCTTCGACAGGAAGCGGAATCACCGAGCATGTTACGAAGAATGGCTTTATGCATCGCGATCGTGGTGGCCACCTTCGGCCTCACCGCCCCGTCCCCGGCTGTGGCGGCCGGCTACACCCAGATAACCCTGGCCAAGGGCGCGGCCGAGACCGGCGAGCCGATGGGCCTGACCGTCCTGACCAACCGGGGCGTCCTGCACACCTCTCGTGAGGGCACGATCCGCTACACCGACCCGCTCGGCAACACCAAGGTGGCGCTCACCATTCCGGTGTACACCCACGACGAGGAAGGCCTGCAGAGCATCAAGGCCGACCCGAACTTCGCCTCCAACCGGTGGGTGTACGTCTACTACGCCCCGCCGCTGAGCACCCCGGCCGGTGACGCCCCCGCCACCGGCACCGCGGCGCAGTTCGCCCCGTTCAACGGGGTCAACAGGCTGAGCCGCTACACCGTCAACGCGGACTTCACGATCAACGCGGCCTCCGCGGTCACCATCCTGGACGTCCCCACCTCACGCGGCATGTGCTGCCACGTCGGAGGCGACATCGACTTCGACGCGGCCGGAAACCTCTACCTGTCCACCGGTGACGACTCCAACCCGTTCGATTCCGCCGGCTACACGCCGATCGACGAACGATCCGACCGCAACCCGGCCTTCGACGCGCAACGCACCGCCGGTAACAGCAACGACCTGCGGGGCAAGGTGCTGCGGATCAAGCCGGGCGCCACCGGCGGCTACACCGTCCCGGCGGGCAACATGTTCCCGGCCGGCACCGCGGGCACCCGGCCCGAGATCTACGCGATGGGCTTCCGCAACCCGTTCAGGATGAGCGTGGACAGGGCGACCGGCGCCGTCTACCTGGGCGACTACGGGCCCGACTCGGGCACAGCCAGTTCGGCGCGCGGCCCGGCCGGGTCGGTGGCGTTCGAGCGGATCACCCAGCCCGGCTTCTACGGCTGGCCCTACTGCTCGCAGTTCAACGTGCCCTACATCGACTACACCTTCCCGAGCGGGCCCTCAGGCTCCGCCTTCAACTGCGCCGGCGGGCCGGTGAACAACTCGCCCCGCAACACCGGCATCACCCAGCTCCCGGCCTCCAGGACGGCCTGGCTGCCGTACGGCTACGGGCAGGACAGGGCCGACCTGTGCTGCGGCAGCCTGTCACCGATGGGTGGCCCGGTCTACAACTACGACGCGGCGCTCGCCTCGGACGTGAAGTTCCCGCAGTCGATGAACGGCAAGGTTCTCCTCGGTGAGTTCGGGCGCCGCTGGATCAAGACGGCCACGGTGACCGGCACCGGCGGGGTGGGCCCGATCGAGGCCTTCTCGGCCTTCACCGGCACGCAGGTGATGGACCTGGAGTTCGGGCCGGACGGCGCGCTCTACGTGCTCGACTACGGCACCGGCTGGTTCGGCGGCGACGCCAACTCGGCGGTGTACCGCATCGAGTACAACGACGGCACCGGCCGGGCCCCGATCGCGGCGGCCGACGCCAACCCGAAGGCCGGGAACGCGCCGCTCACCGTGCAGTTCAGCTCGGCCGGCTCCAGCGACCCGGACGGCGACCCGATCACCTACGCGTGGGACTTCACCACCAACGGCAGCACCGACTCCACCGCCGCCAACCCCACCTTCACCTACACCGCGAACGGCCAGTACACCGCGACGCTGACAGTGCGCGACAACACCGGCCGCAGCGCCACGGCCAGCGTGGTGATCAACCTCGGCCAGCCGACGGTCACCCTCAACACGCCGGTCAACGGAAGGGTGTTCAGCTTCGGAGACGCGATACCGTTCCAGATCACCGTCTCCGACCCGAACGCCCCCACCATCGACTGCAGCCGGGTCAAGCTCACCTACATCCTCGGCCACGACAGCCACGGCCACGCGATCACCAGCGCGACCGGATGTTCTGGCACCATCCAGACCACCGCCGACGGTGAGCACGACGCCAACGCCAACATCTTCGGCGTGCTGGACGCCGAGTACACGCCGGTCGGCTCGACCACGCCCGTGCACGCGCCGCAGGCCGTCCTGGAGCCACGCACCCGCCAGGCCGAGCACTACAGCGCCCAGCAGGGCGTGACGATCGTGGCCAAGGCCTCGGCCAACGGCGGCAACGCGGTCGGCTACATCGAGAACGGCGACTGGATCTCCTTCACGCCGTACAGCCTGTCCGGAGTCACCTCCTTCACCGCCCGGGTCGCCTCCGGCGGGACGGGCGGGACGCTGACGCTGCGCTCCGGCTCGGCGACCGGCACGGTGATCGGCTCTGCCACGGTCGCACCCACCGGAGGATGGGAGACCTGGACCAATGTCACCGGCACCGTCACACCGCCGTCGAGTATGTCCAACCTGTTCCTGGTCTTCACCGGCGGCGCGGGATCGTTGTTCGACATCGACACCTTCACCCTCAACGGCGGCACCCAGCCACCGCCCTCCAACCTGGCGCTGAACAAGCCGGCCATCGCTTCCAGCGCGGAGTCGGCCACCTACCCGGCCTCGGCGGCGGTCGACGGCTCGGCGACGACCCGGTGGTCGAGCGCGTTCTCCGACCCGCAGTGGATCCAGGTCGATCTGGGCGCCACCTACACCGTCAACCGGGTCCGGCTCCAATGGGAGGCCGCCTACGGCTCGGCGTACCAGATTCAGACGTCGCCGAACGGCACCACCTGGACCACCGTCCGGTCGGTGACAGGTGGCAACGGCGGTGAGGACGACAACACTGGCCTGAGCGCCTCCACCCGGTACGTTCGGATCAATGGCACGGCTCGTGGCTCGGTCTACGGGTACTCCCTGTTCTCCTTCGAGGTCTACGGCAGCAACTGAGCACCACGCCGCACCGCAGCAACTGGAGGATCCATGCGCAGACTCTTATCAGGTGTGAGCGTGGCCATCGCCCTGGCCGCCTGCACCTTCCACGCCTCGCCGGCCGCGGCCGCCGACGCCCCCTACGACGTCCTGGTCTTCTCCAAGACCGCGGGATTCCGGCACGACTCGATCCCGGCCGGCATCCAGGCCATCCGTGAGCTCGGCACGGCCAACTCCTTCACGGTCACGGCGACCGAGGACGCGGGCGCGTTCACCACGGCCAACCTCGCCCAGTACGAGGCGGTCGCCTTCGTCAGCACCACCGGTGACGTGCTCAACGCGAGCCAGCAGAGCGCGTTCGAGTCCTACATCCGCGGCGGCGGTGGCTACGTGGGCGTGCATGCCGCCGCCGACACCGAATACGGCTGGCCCTTCTACGGCCAGCTCGTCGGCGCCTGGTTCGCCAGCCACCCGGCGATCCAGCAGGTCAACTCCAAGACCGAGAACCGGGCCCACCCTGCCACGGCGCACCTGCCGCAGACCTGGACCCGCACCGACGAGCTGTACAACTACCAGTCCAACGTACGGAGCACGGCCCGCGTCCTGGCCACCCTCGACGAGTCGTCCTACTCCGGTGGCTCGATGGGGGGCGACCACCCGATCACCTGGTGCAAGACCATCGACGCCGGGCGGTCGTTCTACACCGGCTTCGGCCACACCCAGCAGTCGTTCACCGAGCCCGCCTTCCGCTCCCAGCTCCTCGGCGGCATCCGGTACGCGGCCGCCCGGGCCAAGGCCGACTGCCGGCCCGAGACCGGCTACACCGCCCTCTACAACGGTTCCACCACCGGCTGGGCGCAGTCCGGTCCCGGCAGCTTCGGCAACTCCGACGCCACCCTGACCTCCTCCGGCGGCATGGGCCTGTTCTGGTACAACGCCAAGCAGTACACCTCGTACTCGCTGAAGGCGGACTGGAAGCTCACGGGGGACAGCAACTCCGGCATCTTCGTCGGTTTCCCCAACCCCGGCGGTGACCCGAACGTCGCGGTGAACCAGGGCTATGAGATCCAGATCGACGCCAGCGACACACCGGACCGCACCACAGGCTCCATCTACGGGTTCAAGGCCGCCAACCTCGCCGCCCGCGACGCCGCGCTCAACCCGCCGGGCGAATGGAACACCTTCGAGATCCTCGTCGAGGGCCAGCGCATCCGCGTGTACCTCAACGGCTCCCTGATCAACGACTTCACCAACACCGACCCCAACCGCAACCTGGACGGATACCTCGGCCTGCAGAACCACAGCAGCGCCGACCAGGTCGCCTTCCGCAACGTCCGGATCAAGGAATCAGGCACGCAACCGCCGGCCCCGAACCTGGCGCTGAACAAGCCGGCGACCACTTCCAGCACCGAGTCGGCCGCCTTCCCGGCCTCGGCCGCGGTCGACGGCAGCACCGCCACCCGCTGGTCCAGCGCGTTCAGCGACCCGCAGTGGATCCGGGTCGATCTCGGTGGCTCCTACGCCATCACCAAGGTCGTCCTGAACTGGGAGGCCGCCTACGGCCGCGCCTACCAGATCCAGACCTCGGCCGACGGGACCACCTGGACCACCATCCACTCCACGACCACCGGCACCGGTGGCGTTCAGACCCTCACCGTCAACGGCACCGGGCGATACCTGCGGATGTACGGCACGACCAGGGCCACCCCGTACGGCTACTCGCTCTACGACCTACAGGTATACGGAACCTGACCCCCGCAGGCCGGGGCGGGCCCTGCTCGCCCCGGCCTCGTACGCGCTGAGTCCCCGCTCGCCGGCGGGCCCGCCGGCGCCCTCTGCCCGCGCTCGCGAATTATCACTAGTATCTCTTTCACAGCGCCGCGGCGGTCGTTGGGCGTGAGCCTGGAGGTGCACGTCGTGCCGGTGGCAGCTCGTCCCAACGCGCGTGGAGGAGTTCATGCCCGCCGACCCGCTGCAGCCAGGAGACCCTCGTGTGCTCGGAACGTTCCAGCTGCTCGCGCGCCTGGGCGAGGGCGGCCAGGGGATCGTCTACGAGGGACGCGGCGCGTCCGGCGAACGCGTCGCGATCAAGATCCTCAAAGGTGGCGCCGATCCGGAAACCCGCCGACGGCTGACCAGGGAGCTGGAGTCGGCCCGCAGGGTGGCTCCGTTCTGTACGGCCCGGGTGCTGGGGGCCGAGCCTGACCAGCCGACTCCGTACGTGGTGAGTGAGTTCGTCGCGGGCCCGTCACTGCAGGAGCGCGTACGCGCGCAGGGCCCGCTGCGGCACGGCGACCTTGACCGGCTGGCGGTCGGCACGGCCTGCGCCCTCGCGGCCATCCACGCCGCCGGGGTCGTTCACCGGGACTTCAAACCCGCCAACGTGCTGCTCGGTCCCGACGGGCCACGCGTGGTCGACTTCGGCATCGCGCGGCCACTCGACGCCAGCACGGCGCCCTCGGTGCTGTCGGGAACCCCTCCGTACATGGCGCCCGAGCAGCTCAGGGGAGAGCACGGGTCGCCCGCGGCCGACGTCTTCGCCTGGGCCTCCACCATGGTCTACGCCGCGACGGGCCGGGCGCCGTTCGGCAGTGACACCGTCGCCGCCGTCTTCAACCGCATCCTCACCCAGGAACCCGACCTTTCCGGCATTCCGGACAGTCTGCGCGGAACCCTCGCCGCCTGCCTGTCGAAGGACCCCCGGACACGCCCTTCTGCCCGATCGCTCCTCATCGGCCTGGTCGACCCGGGGGACCGTACCGTCACGGTGCCCGACGTCGGCCCGGTCCCCAGCGTGTACGTTCCGCCGGACTGGCCCGGCTCGACCAGGGTGCTCCCGCCGGAGCCCGGGCTGCGCACGGCCCCTCTGCCGGTGGATGGATCGACGGCACCGTACGGCGAACGGATCACCCGGCGGCTGCGGCCGGCCGTGGCGTTGATCGCCGTCGCGGCTCTCGCGACCGCCGCTGTGCTGTACCTGCGGGGGACGAACGATGGCCCGACGACACAGGCGGCACCGGATACGTCCTCAGGGCCATCCGCGGAACGCACGCCGGCCGCTGAATCGACCCCCGAACAGCCCCCGGCCAAGGCAGGCGCGATTCCCCCGGACTTCGCGGGGGTCTGGAAAGGACAGGTCGTCTCACAGGACAACCACAACGAGAGCGTCGATGTGACGATCAGCCTGGCGGCCGGGCAGAGCACCGGGACGTGGACCGACGACGACTGCGTGCTGCGGGCCACGCTGACCCGGGTCAGGAGCGACGCCGAGCTCGAGATGTCCCTCGCGCAGCAGGGCACGTGCGTGGGCGGGGACATGACCCTCGCACTGGCCGGGCCCGGGACCCTGAACCTGGTGCGGCAGGAAGGCGCGGGCTCCCTCGAATACCGCGGGAGCCTGCGCCACTCCTGACCGGTCAGCCGGCGCGCACTATCTGGAAGGAGTACGCGCCGGTCTTCGCCTCGCCCGACCTGACGACCAGGGCATAGCGTCCGTCCCCGTTGGAGAGCGGGATGTCGAACTCGTAGCCGCACAGCGGGACGGGCTGCCGGGCGCCGGCGACGCTCTTGTCCGCGGCGTCGTACAGCTCCAGCTGGATGGCCATGCACGCTCCCGCGCCTCCGAGGACCTTGATGGCCGTGGCGCCGTCCGAGTAGAACTCGAAGCGGTCGATCCGTCCTGGGACGTCCAGCCGCCCGGCCCCGGCGGGGCTGTCCTCGCCGATGCTCAGGCCGATCGCCGCGGGGAACGTCCGGACCTTCACGGTCGCGATCCGGAACCCGTATGACCCGATGACATTCGTGTTCCCCCAGACCTCCAGCCGGTGCCTGCCCGCCTTGGTCAGCTTGAAGATCGAGGTGCCGAAGCTCATCGCGACACTGGACGGGCCCAGCGGCTCGCCGTCGACCTCGGCGAACACCTGGAGCTGGATGTCGTCGCCCTGCATGTCGGCGACGTAGAACTCCCTGGCATCGCCCAGGTCCAGGGTGAAGGTGTCCTTCTGCCCCGCGCGGGTCAGCTCGGCCGAGACCGTGCTGCCGTCGACGAGGACGCCTCCCGGCTCGACCTTCGCCGAGGATCGGCCGGTGTCGGGCTGCGCGGTCGCGGTTCCTGCGGGTGTGCTCTCCGCCTGAGCGGACGGGCTTCGCCTGGGTACGGTGGTCGCGCTGCTGGTCACGGACGCGGGGGCAGGGTCGGCGTTCCGGTCCGCACCGCTGCCGAGTCCGCATCCCGCGAGCGCCATCAGTGTGAGGACGAGGACGGCACCCGTCCGCCGCACCCCCGGAGAGTTCGTCATGACAGCCATTCTTCTGAGGGCGCTTACAAACCGATTGCCCACAGCTATCAGGCGCGCAATGCCCTCCGGCACAGCCCGGGTGCGGCTTTGTACGTACTTCCACGGCGCGAGTCCTGGGCTACTGGAGCCACCTTCCTGGAAAGGCGGAGACCATGCGCAAAGTGTTAGCCGTGGCCGCCCTCGCGGCGGCGGCGATCGGGTTTCAGACGGTGTTCGCGCTGCCGTCGCACGCCGACACATTGACGAACGTGACGCTGGGCAACCTCAACGTCTCGGCGGCCGCGGGCAAGGCCAACAACATCACCATCAGCGTCAACGGATTCGGCCAGGTGGTGATCAACGACACCGCGGACACGGTCCGCGCCGGCGCCGGGTGCACTCAGATCAACTCCAGTACGGTCGAGTGCGCAGGCGTGAACCTGGTCCGGGTCTTCGCGGGCGACCTGGCCGACACCGTCACCAACAACTCGCCGGTGAGCTCGCACCAGCACGGCGACGCCGGGGCCGACACGCTCAGGGGCGGTAGTGGCACCGACCAGTTCTTCGGCGGCGTGGGCAACGACACCACGGTGGGCAACGGCGGCAACGACATCTACAACGCCGATCTCCCCATCGACGGCGCCGACTCCTTCGCCGGCGGGTCCGGGGTGGACACCGCCGCCTACAACAACCGTTCGGCCGCCCTGACCATCACCCTGAACGGCGTGGCCAATGACGGGGCCGCGGGCGAGGGCGACAACGTCGGAGCAGACGTGGAGAACGTGTTCGCGGGCTTCGGGCCGGACGTCGTCCAGGGGAACGGCGCGGCCAACGAGATCCGGGCAGGACAAGGCGCCGACACCATCAGCGGCCTGGGCGGGAACGACACGCTCAACGCTGCGGACGGGACCGGCGGCAACGACTCACTCGATGGCGGGGCGGGCACCGACACCTGCTTCTCCGACATCGGCGACACCGAGGCCGGCTGCGAGATATGAGCTGCGCGGGGCCGGTGACCTGCAGGGATTCCTGCCGGTGCTCTACCTCTACCTGTACAAGCTCTCCGGCGGACTGCTGTTCCCGTCGGAGACCAACACCGGTCTGCTCTTCGTGACCAAGGACAACGTGGGGCCGTACCAGACCACCAAGACCCGCTTCGAGGGCTCGGACACCGCCCAGAAGGTGGTCGAACGGTCCGGGGCCATCGCCCGCGCCTGAGGCGTCGGCCGGGGTTCGTGACGTACGGCTTGCGTCCGCGACCGGCGCGAGCCGTACCTCCATGAGGAGGAGGGCGGCGTGCCCGACATCAGCGTTTCTGACCGGCGACAACATGGTCAACATCACCCAGGCGGCCGCACCCAGCGCCATCGTCGCCTGTGGCATCGTGCTGCTGCTGGTCAGCGGCGAGATCGATCTGTCGGTCGGGGTGGTGGCGGCGCTGGCGCCGTTCATGATGCACTACGCGATCGACTACTGGGGGTTGCCGGGTGTCCCGGCGATCGTGCTCGCCCTGCTGACCGGCACGGCTGTCGGGCTGGGGAACGGGCTCGTCACGGTCGTGCTGAAGGTGCCCTCGTTCATCACCACGCTGGGCAGCTTCTACCTGGTGACCGGGATCGTGCTGACCACGTCCGGCGCCTATCCGGCCGAGATTCCCGCGTCGGTGGACAACCAGGTCGGGCAGTGGCTGGGGGCGGCCGTCTGGGCGCATCTCGCGTGGGCGCTGGTGATCGTGGCGTTCTTCCACGTGTTGTTCACGCGTACGCGGTGGGGCTGCACACGATCGACCCCAACCTGGGCGGCGGCACCGGCCTGATGTTCACCGCGGTCTCCGCGGCGGTCATCGGCGGTACGGCCCTCGCCGGCGGCTCCGGCACGATCATCGGCGGCGCCCTGGGCGCGCTGGTGCTGGCCGAGCTCCAGGACGGCTTCAACCTGATCGGCATCTCCGCCGACCCGTACTTCCTGAACCTAGGAGGCTCGATCCTCCTGGCGATGATCGCCAACGTGTACCTGAGCCGATTGAGAAGGGCAGGCAAGACGACGTGACCTCTCCGAACGCCGACGCCACCGGCCCAGCCGACGACGCAGTGGACGTACTGCGTGTCGAGCACGTCTCCAAGCGCTTCGGCACCGTGACCGCGCTCCGCGACGTCGACATCCGCCTGGCCAAAGGCGAAGTACTCGGCCTGATCGGCGACAACGGCGCCGGCAAGTCCACCCTCATGAAGATCATCTGCGGCTTCCACCAGCCCGACACCGGCCGCATCCTGCTCGACGGCGAACAGGTGTCCCTCAAATCCGTCGACCACGCCCGCTCGCTCGGCATCGACACCGTCTACCAGGACCTGGCGTTGATCAACGAACGTCCAGCTGACCGCTGCCGGCTACTGGTGGGCGTTGTCCATGGCGCAGATCGCGACCTCCCGGCTCCGCTACGTGGCTATCGCATGTGTCAGTTACTGGCGCTACTTGACGCCAGCAACTGGCGCTACCTAAAGTCAGCAACTGGCGCTGCGTAGTGCCAGTCACTGACGTAAAGTGGGGGAGCGTTTCATGCACGTCTTTGTCACCGGTGGTTCCGGCCAGACCGGCCCCGCGGTCGTCGCCGAGCTCGTCGCGGCCGGCCACACCGTCACCGGTCTGGCGCGTTCGGACACCGCCGCCGCCCGGTTGGAGTCACTGGGAGCCACGCCACACCGCGGCTCCCTGGACGACCTCGACAGTCTGCGCAGCGGCGCCGAAGCCGCCGACGGTGTCCTGCACATGGCCTATGGCGGCGACTTCTCTGACCTCGACGACATGATGAGGCGCGACCGGACCGCGATCGAGGCGCTCGGCCGGCCGTTGGAACACTCGGGCAAGCCGCTTGTCGTCACCTCGGGCACCCTGGTCATGCCCGCCGGCCGGGAGACCACCGAGAAGGACGAGCCCGACACCGCCGGGATCGCCGCCTTCCGCATCGCGGGTGAGCGAGCGTGCCTGGGCTTCGCCGCCCGGGGAGTGCGCGCGAGCGTGGTCCGCCTCGCTCCTACCGTCCACGGCCCAGAAGACCACGGCTTCATCCCCATGCTCGTCGCCACCGCGCGAAAGACCGGCGTCTCGGCCTACGTCGGTGACGGCGCCAACCGGTGGCCTGCGGTGCACCGGCTCGACGCGGCGGTCCTGTTCCGTCTGGCAGTGGAGAAGGCACCGGCAGGCAGTGTGCTGCACGGGGCGGCCGAAAGCGGCGTCACTCTGAAGAGCATCGCGGAGACGATCGCCCGGGGCCTGGATCTGCCCACGGTCTCGCTGACCCCCGACGAGGCCGCCACGCACTTCGTAAGCCCGTTCATGGCCATCGCCTACGGCTTCGACGGGCCTGTCTCCAGCTTTTACACCCAGGAGCTGCTCGGCTGGTCACCCACCCATCCGACACTGCTCGAAGACCTGGAGCACGGCGATTACTTGGCCACGCCGGCCCCCTGACCCCTCTGGCTCAGAACCTTTCGGCCAGCCGCCGGGCCGCGACCTGTACGATGTCCCACGCGGTGGCGAACGGCGGCGCGTAGGACAAGTCGGACCAGGCCAGGTCATCAACGGTCGCGCCGTGCCACAGCGCGGTGGCAACGGTGTCGATACGCTTGCCCGCGCCACGCCCGCCAATGATCTGCGCGCCCATCAGCCGATGATCCGACGGCGCTGCCAGCAACTTCACCGCTATCGGGTCGGCCTCGCTCATGTAGCCGCTGGCCGTGCTGCCCTCGGTGACCAGGGACGTCACCTCGATGCCGGCGGCGGCGGCCTCACGCTCATTCAGACCGGTGCGGGCGATCTCCAGGTAGGTCGTGCCCACAGCGAATCGGGTGATCGCGGTGCCCAGCACGCCGCCGAACCGCAGCGCGCCTGGTGTGACGAGGTTCGTGCCGACGATCCGGCCCTGTTTGTTGGCATGGGTGCCGAGCGGGATGTAGGTCCAGGTGTCGGTGAGCCGATGCCGGGTCTCGCAGCAGTCACCGGCGGCCCAGATCCCGTCGGCCAGGCTCCCGTCCGGCTCGGGTCGCAAACCGCCGCTTGGGCCGCTCGGCAACTTGCCGAGGTCAAGGTAGCCGGTGTTCGGTGTGATCCCCAGCGCCAGCACGACCAGGTCCGCCGGATAGAGCTCGCCCTCCGCCGTGTACACGCCACGCACCCGTCCGTCCGGCACGTCCAGCCGCACGACCGGTGAGCCGACCACGACCCGGACTCCCGCCTCGTGCATCCCCTTCTCGATTCGAGCGGAGAAGTCAGGGTCCAAGGAACTCATCACCCGAGTGCGGGTGATCACGGTGACCTCGTAGCCACGCCTCGTGGCGGCCTCGGCCATCTCGACGCCGATGTAGCCGCCGCCGGCGACGACCACCCGGCCACCGCCCTTGGGCAGGCCCGTGAGCAGGTCCAGCCAGACAGCGCCGTCGGTGAGTGTTTTGACCGGCGCGACGCCGGCATACCGTTGCCCGGTGCTCGGGTCGATGGCCCAGTCCGGCACCACGGCCGACGCGCCGGTCGCGATCACCAGCTCGTCGTAGCCCAGCACCTGCTCACCGCCGGCGTCCTGGTAGGTGACGGTGCGGGCCTGCCGGTCGATCCCGGTCGCGGTGGCGCCGAGCCGCAGGTCGATCCCGGCTGCCCGGTGCTCCCCGGCGGTGCGGGCCACCAGGGCGTCGCCGCTGGAGACGTCTCCGGCGACCCAGTAGGGGATGCCACAGGCGGAGTACGACGTATCGCCGGTCGCCTCCAGCGCGGTCACAGCCAGCTTGGTCCCGGCCGCCCGGATCGCCTGGTGCGCCGCGCTCATCCCTGCCGCATCGGCTCCGATGACCAGCAGACGGGTGGCGCTCACCGAGTCACGTCAATCGAGGCCATAGCTCGGAGCCTACCCAGCTCTGGACGGAGACGGAGCCCTCGCGAGAAGCAGCGAGCCGACCTGCGGCGATGCAGATCACACAGCACGGTGATCGAAGTGTGTCCAGCCGCCCGACGCCGTTCGAGCAGCCCGCATCCGTGAGCTGGGGTTTCCTCGGTCGGCCGCGTCCGCGAAGATCGTCTATAAGAGGCTTGCCGTCCGCATGCCCGACGACCCTTGGGTGATCTGGGCCGCCGGGGTCAAGGGAGGCGGATCTGGCGGCGGTCAGGCCGGCCCGGTCCACCTTCTCGGTGCGCCGGGCCGGGATCTACCGGGGGGCCTGTGCCGTTGGCTGTGGCGATCGGGTTGCCGATCTGGAGATCAGCATGGTGTGCTGTTCGCGTTCGCTGGCGAGTCGTGGAGCCCACACAGGTTCTCCACTCGGAGCTGACGCGGGCTCCTCGCGGTAGAAGATGTCGATGTCGACCTCCTCGCCGCCCATGACCACTGTGTCCCACTCATCGCTGATGACCAGGATGCGCAGGGTCTCAGCCGACAGCCGGCCGAGGTGGGCACGCAGGGCGGCGTCGTCGGGCAGGCCGGAGACGCGTTGTGACAGACGGCCCCGGATGATCCCAAGCCGGTCCATCAGTGTGTCGATGTCCGCCGCGACCTGCGCCTCGGAACTCGGAGCGGTCTGCGCGCCGGCGCAGCCCTTGGTGATGTTGTCCTTGATGGCACGGGTGACGCCGTCCTCGTCGGCCGTGACCATCGCCTGCCAGGCACGGCTCTTGTGCCGGTACTGGAGCATCGCCATGGCTGCCTCGTGGCGGATGAAGTCCGCGTCGCGGAAGGCCCGCCCGCGCCAGGCCTGGCTGAGCGACCGGGCCAGAGAGATGGCCGAGGCCAGCCCGCTGTTGAGCCCGCGACCCGGCCAGAAGTGGATGGCGTTGGCGGCGTCGCCGAGCAGGAAGCCGTAGGTGCCCGGGGTGGCGGACGTCGGGGCGTGCAGGCGCGCGGTGAAGCGCGGCCGCTGCACCATGTCGAGGCGGAAGGCGGTGACGGCGCTGAGGTTGTAGTCGGCCACACCGAACATCGCCAGCCCTTCCTGCACCCGCCGCCACAGGGCAGAGCCTTTGATCAGGGCGGGCAGGAACAAGGTGCCGTGAGTGGAGCAGTGGAAGTCACCGTCGTCGGTACGGCCCATCATGCACGGGTTGGCGGCGACACACTCCTCGAACACGCGACGGACGGGATCGATGCCGACGACCTCCTCGGCCTCCTCGTCGGTGAGTCGCATGTTGAGGAAACCCTCGCCGCCCAGGGCGTTGAGCAGGTAGCGGTTCTGGGCCACGGTCAGCAGGACCGACATGGCGTCAGGCAGGTCGGACTTGACGCGTAAGCCCAGCACGACATCCTGCAGGTGCTTGCCGTCCAGGGAGTAGATCGAGCTGTCGGCGGTGCCGAACTTGCCGGTGAAATGCTCCCGCGTGCGCGAACGGCCACCCTCGCAGATGGCGAGCACATGATCCTGCTTCGCGCTGTCGCCATGCTCGCCGGGATCGAAGCGGGTGGGGATGAGCCGGATGCGGTCGGGCTTCTCGCCGGCCATCTCCAGGAGCGTGTCCTCGATGTAGGCGATGCGGAGGTTGCGCGGGGCGTGTCCTCGGATGGAGTCGGGGCCGGGCGGCCACATCTCGGAGTACGCCCCGGGCTTGAACAGCCGAGCCTGCACCGGGCCGGGGAGGTTGATGTACTGGCGGCTCTGAACCGTGACGACCTGCTGGCGCCGTACATTGCCCTGATCTTGCCCCTTCCACCTGACCTGAGGACCGTCCTGGGTCCAGCGGCCGTCATAGACGGTGACGACCACCCGTGCGCCCATGAGGTGCTCCAGGAGGAGCGCGAAGCTCAGCCCGACGGGCCCACCGCCGGAAACGGTCACCCGGAGTACCGGCTCCGGATTGACCGGCGGGGCGGGTCCGCTCGCCTGCGGCAGCGGGGGTGGGCCGAGGATCGTCGCGACGTCGTCGGAAGGTTGGAAGCGGAACTGCTCGTCGCCGATCGTGATCAGGTCGTCGGCCTGGAGCACGTGTGAGGTGACGCGCCTGCCGTTGACCAGCGTTCCGTTGCGGCTTCCCAGGTCGTGCAGGATGTAACGCCCTGCCTCGTTGCGTATCTCGGCGTGGCGGCGCGAAGCCCGTTCGCTGGAGAGCACCACGCTGCAGTCTTGCCTGCGGCCGAAGGTGGTCGGCGTGTCACCGAGCGGGAAGCGGCGGTCGGTGAGGGGGCCGTCGTGTCCGACGATGGCAGGGGGCATGGTGCCTTCCTTATCGTGACAAGAGATCTAGCCCTCGATGAGCCCAAGTCCATCATGGGCGACCGAAAGCAGCCACGTAAGTGGGAAGTACGCACATCGGCTCAGTCGGCGACGTCTGTCCCGGTCTTGCGGACCACTCGATTTCACCCAGGCCCGGGGGATGCCGGCCGTTGGCCCGATGGCTCTTCATCTAAACCGCGATCTTCGAGCGGCCGCATGCGGCTTTCGCCCGGATGGAAGCCAGTCGCAGCGGACGGGCTGCTCGCGGGGCCTCGATCGGGAACCGGCTGCCTGGCAGCGCGATCGTGGTGTCTACGCGCTCGGAGGACGCACGGCTTGCTCAAGGGCGTCCACGCTCCGGAAGAGGACGGCGCTCCAGCCCGCAGCGCGTGCCGTGTCAGTGTTGGCGGCGCTGTCATCGATGAACAGAATGTCGCCGGGGGCGGCGCCCAAGCGCTTCAAGGCGGCATCGAAGGCGGCCGGGGCGGGCTTGCGGTGTCCGAGGCGATGGCTGAACAGCAGGTGTTCGAAGCCTGCGAACATCGTGGGATACAGCCGGAGCAGCACGTCCTCCTCCAGCGGACCGTTGTTGGTGAAAAGTGCCAAGGACCGTGCTCCGCGGTGGTGTTCCAAGGTCTTGCGGACTGCCTCGTCCGGCCGGAAGGCACTGCACCAGGCGACGTCGAGATCGTCGTCGCTGCCGATGAAGCCGGTGGCGGCCCGGATGCGCTGCCGGATCTCCACGGGGTTCGGGTATCTGCCCGCGTCACAGTCGGCGCTGAACCCGGACTGCCACAGCAGCTTGTCGATCTGGTCCGCGGGGAGTGCGAACGTATCCGCCATGTGTCGCAGGCGACGGGCGTGGTCGAACTGAAACAGCACGCCACCGAGGTCGACGACCAGATGTGAGCGGCTCATATGGCGTCCTTTGCGCGCTGCGGCCCGCATCGGTCGTCCACGACGATGTTCATTTCGCTCCTAGGTCGTCAGCTGGCCCATGGATCTCGTATATGGGAAAATGTCTCTTATGTGAGACATTATAGAGGATACATCGCCCCAGAAGCACAGCTCCTGTCGGTGCGTGACGCCGCACTCAGATCCCAGCCGGCTACCACCCACGATCAACCCCGCACCTCGTCGAGCCATGACATCGCTCCGAGAACGCTGCTCACATCAGATGGAGACGTATGAAGCGCATTGCCATCTTCGCTGGTTCGTCGTCCGGCGCCGACCCCGGCTTCGCGGACCTGGCCGCCGCTGTCGGTCGCGAATTGGCCGGGAGGGGGATCGGCGTGGTGTACGGCGGCGGGCGCGCCGGGCTCATGGGAGCCCTCGCCGACGGAGCCCGCGAGGCCGGCGGCGAGGTGATCGGAGTGATCCCGCGCAGCATGGTCGAGCGGGAATGGGCCCACGACGGCATCACCGAACTGCACGTCTGCGAGACGATGCACCAGCGTAAAGCGATCATGGCGGAGAAGGCCGACGCCTTTCTGGCCCTGCCGGGAGGGCTCGGCACCCTGGAAGAGATCTTCGAGGTGTGGACCTGGCGGCAACTCGGCTTCCACCACAAGCCCGTGGGTTTCCTGAACGCGGGCGGCTTCTGGAGCCCCCTGCTCAACGCCCTGGACGCCATCGCCGCCAGCGGGTTCCTGTCCGCCCTCGCCCTGGGGGACATCGTCGTGGAGCAAGAACTGCCCGCCGCACTGGAAGCGCTCTCCGGACGGATCATCTGACAAGCCCCAAATTCGCTTGCGGGACAAACCGAGCTCCCCAGATACTCTTCGCCATGATCAAAACCCCCTTCTTCCTGTCGCTCGCCCACGCCGCCGCCCCGGCGGTGCCGGGCCGACAGCAGATCCGCCGCCTCTGGAGGCCGATGCTCTTCCGAGCATGATCGCCGCCCTGGTCGCGGGGCTCCTGGCCGGTTATGGCATCGCCATCCCGGTGGGCGCGGTCGCGACATATCTGGTGGCTCTCACCGCTCGAACGTCCCTGAAGACCGGAGCCTTCGCCGCCCTCGGGGTGGCGGCCGCAGACGGTCTGTACGCCTTGATCGCCGCCCTCGGCGGTGCCGCGCTCACCCCTTTCGTGCAACCGGTCGTGGCCCCACTGCGCTGGGGCGCGGCGCTGGTCCTCATCGCCCTGGCCCTTCGGGGAACGACGACGGCGATCAGGCATTTCCGCCAACGCCGGAGCCCCACCACCACCGATGACAGGCCGATCAGTCCGGCAGGTGCCTTCTGGTCGCTGCTGGGCCTGACGATGCTGAACCCCCTCACCGTGATCTACTTCGCGGCGTTGGTGCTCGGCATGCAAACCTCGGCAACCGTGCATGTCCTCGAACAGGCCGTGTTCGTCGCAGCCGCCTTCGCGGCCTCGGCGAGCTGGCAACTACTCCTGGCCGGCAGTGGTGCGCTGCTCGGCCGGCTCATCACGGGCAGCCGCGGGCGGCTGGCCACCGCCCTGATCTCCAGCGCAGTGATCATCTTTCTCGCCCTGCACCTGCTCTCGTCCGCGACCTGATACGACGAGAACGCGGACACCTCTCCCATGAACCCGGGGCGCCAACCGGTCCGTCCGGTCGGCGCCCCTCAACTCCCGGTCTGGGAGGCGATGGCGCTGCACACGTCGCCCGGCATCCCGACCGCTCCGGAGCTCTCGGCAACCGCCTCACGCCGGCTCGAGTGAACAACTGCCCCATGCTCGGCCGACCGTTGGACCCGTGGAGACAGCCCCGGCGATTCGCCCGGGGTCTGTGATCGTTTCCGGGGTAGGGCAGAGCGGAGCAGGTGCGACGCCGTGAATCGCGATGCGCGGGCTCCGGATCAGCTGGCGTGTTCGAGGCGGGGCGTTTCAAGGGTGGGCGTTTCAAGGAAAGGCGGTCGCGCCGGAACGGTTACGGTCATGGAACTGCACTGCATCGGCGGACCGCCCGGCCACGGCTTCGTCCCGATCCCGTCGACCTGGTCATCCCCGTGCCCGATGCGCCCGGCCGGTGCCGCGGATGGCGCCCGGGGCGGGCAGGACTCAGTTCACGCAGTCCTGAGTGTTGAGGCCGAGGCCGAGCTCCGCCACCTTGTCTCGCCGGTTGACGCCGAAGTAGAAGTACGCCTTGCGGTTGCCCGGCACGGTGACGTAATAACCGCTCACCGCCTTCTTGACGCTCGGGTAGGCCCGCTTGACCTGGCGGAGGGTGGAGCCGACGCCGATGCCGCCGGGGGTGCGTGCCCCGGTGGGCGCGAAGATGACGGCGACGCCGCGTTTCTTGGAGATGTAGAGCCCTCCCTTGTCGCGGTGGGCCTTGAAGTCCCAGCGGGAGCAGTTGTCGCGCCGCTTGAGCACGATCTTGCCGGTGGCCTTGGCCTGCTTGACGGTCATCCCGAGCTTGACACCGCCGTAGCCGTACGGGCCGAAGGTGCCCGGTCCGGTGGTGGCGGCACCCGCCGGGTTCACGATCATCAGCGCAGCACTCGCGGCCATCACTGCCGCCGTTTACCGGTCGCGTCATGCGCATCCCCATCGCCCCGTTCTTCCGAGCAGCCGTCGGTATCCCTTCCTTGGATGCCGTCTCCCGGCGAAGAGTTCGGGTCGTTGCCCCACGTCGAAGACTCTACGGGGCATGAATTCGGCAAGGCGCGCTGTCAGCCCGGATGTGTCTTGGCCAGGCTGATCTACGCTTCCGGCATGGCATTTGTTATCCCGGAGATCAAGGTCGGCCTGGCCGAACTCGGCGGCGAGCAGGGCACCTGGTGCTCGAAATGCGGCAAGCGTGCGACCCTGTACATGGTTGATCCGGTGTCCGGAAGCCACGCGTACGCCTGCACGGCTGACGTCGGCGCAGAGCTAGAGGCCATGCTTCTGCGGTCCGCCGGTTAGGCGAAATCAGGCCGGTTCGCGCTAGCCGATCGAGAATCGTAGTCCAGACCGCACAACGTTACCGACCAGTCGTCGAACAGGCCGAGGGCAAGGTTGCGGAGGGCGGCGAGCACTTCGCCTGCCGATGATCACATTCGCTCACGTCACAACCCTGCGAGGGTTTCGCGTGGTGTGCGCGAGTTCCGGCCGCCAGGGGAGGGAAGCGCGTGCGGCATGATGATCGGCCGTGCTTCTTCGCCTGGCCTATCTGACCGTCACGAACACTTCCGCCGCGCTGCGGTCTCGCAAGATCGCGTCTTGCGCTCGCCCGCCCGCCCTGCCTGCTCGCCTCCGGTGTTCGGCCGGCTGATGTCGGTGAAGCCGGGAGGGCTAGGATGCCGCGCATGCAGCGCCCCTTTGCCCACAAACTGGCCGTCGGCCTGCTCGCCGTCCTCTGGCTCGGCCTCATCGCCGGCTTCGTGCTCGTCTGGCGGAACGACGTCGTCCCCTTCGAGATCTTCGTGGGGGTGTTCTGGAGCGCGGTCTGGTATTTCTGGCTTGCCCGGATCTGGCTCGGTGGGCCGATGGCGATCGGGCTGATGCGCAAGGCCCTGTTCACGATCTGCCCGATCATGATTGGTGCCAGTGCCGTGGCCATCGGGATCACTGACGGTGAGGTGTACCCGTCGCAGCTGATCGGGGTCGCGGCCGCGTTGTGCGGGATCGCCGGCGGGGTGCTGCTCAGCCGCGGGGACGTCAAGAGGTGGAGCCAGTCGACCGTCGCGGTGGGGATGGTCCGCCAGCCGCCCGACGGAACCGCCTTCGACCTGCGGGCCGCCGCACTCCGGCAGAACAGGGGCAGGTTCGGCTGCCTGATGATCGTCGTCACCGTGTTCATGCTGCTCGTGGTCGGCGTCATCGGCGCCATGTTGCCCGCTGGCCGGGGGATGAACGCTCTGGACTACACCGCCTTCATGGTCGGTGTGGTGCTGGTGGTGATCATCGGCATCGCCGGATATATCCGGATAAATCTCCAGGCTGGGGCGATGGGCGTACTGACCATCACCGAGCGGCACATCAACGAGCACCCCTGGTCCAGGCTCCGCTCGGTCGCCCTCTCCTACCAGGGCGAAGCGGCGGTCGTGGACGGCGTCCGCAGGCACCCGTCGGTGCGGCTCGACCTGTCCCTCTACGATCAGCCGGACGAGCACTCCCTCACGCTGCCCAATGACGCCATCCTGCACGGCTCGATCGCGGCGGCGCTGGCGACGCACAGCCCCGAGGGCGTGTTCCTCGGCTGGGTCCACCGGACCGACGCGACACCTCCGGTCCGGTGAGCACTGCGTGCGGGCGATCCGCTATCGGCAGGTCGTCGCCGGCGGCGAGCAGAATGCGACCTCGGGGTAGCGCAGGGAGGGCTTGTCGAGCAGTGGCTGCCGCTTTCCGCGCAGGTGCAGGTCGAGGAAGGCTGCGACGTACCTGCGGGTGAGGTCCACCGAGCGGGTCCCGGTGAGGGTGCCGCCGAGCTTGACGCCGATCTGGCCGGACCATGACCACCGGCGTCGCCTCCGCGGGCGCGATCTTCGAAGCCTCAGGCTTTCTGCGCGCCCTGTCCCCGCACCTCTCGCCGCACGTCCCGGCCGACACCCGCGGTTGACCGGCGACTGAGCCGTGCTCATCGTCTCCGCCTCATCAGATGACCCCGTTTCGGGCCGCCGCCAGTGCCGCCGCGGCGGCCCGGTCCGCGGCGGCCTCGTCGAGCGCTTCCCCGGTGTTGAGCAAGGCGTAGTACAAGGGCGCGGAGACGGCGGCGATCACCCGGTGCGGGTCGGCGCCGGGAGGCAGCTCACCGCGTGCGATCGCGTCGGTGACGCAGCCGGACCATTCGTCGATGCGTACGGCGTAGAAGGAGTGCAGCGCCCGCGCGGCCTCCTCATCGCAGAGCGAGGCGGCGATCAGTGCCTTGAACAGGCGTCCTTGGCGGGGGTCGGTGAGGGTTTTGACGACCAGCCGGGCGTTGTCGCGCAGGTCCTCCGCCACGCTGCCGGTGCGGGCGCGGGGGAGCGAGGTTTCCGCCATGTCCTTGAGGAGGTCGGCGGCGAGCGCGCCGGGCGTGCCCCAGCGGCGGTAGACGGTGGTCTTCCCGACCCCTGCGAGGCGGGCGACCTCGCCGAGGTCGAGCCCGTGGAAGCCCTTCTCGGCCAGGGTGTCGCCGGCGGCCTGGAGGACGGCCTCGCGGACGCGGGCGGTGCGTCCGCCAGGACGGATGGCACCGGGTGGTGGGGCGGCGGTCATGACGAACTCCTTCTTGCGTGAGCACTTATCGGGACCCTGGTTCCCTTAACGCGCTATCTGGTGCTACCGTTCTCTCATCTTAACGGAACTGTGAACCCGTTTGCTGCGGCGTGCCGTCCGGCACGTCTGAGAGGAAGCCCCGTCATGACCACCACAGAAACCCTGCCGGCGTCCGCTCACGAAGCGCCGCGACACTTGACCGGCCGCCTGCGTGTCATCCTCGCGGTGCTGCTGGTCGCCCAGTTCATGCTGGCCGTCGACTTCTCGATCCTCAACGTGGCCCTGCCCGCCATCGGGGACGACCTCGGCTTCCCCCTGGCCGGCCTGCAGTGGATCGCCACCGCCTTCGCCCTGTGCGCGGCCGGGTTCACCCTCTTCTTCGGCCGCATCGGCGACCTGATCGGCCGCAAGCGCATCTTCCTCGGCAGCCTCGCGCTCCTCGGCGCGGCCTCCCTCGCCGGCGGCCTCGCCCCCACCCCCGAGATCCTCATCGCGGCCCGGGTCGCCCAGGGCCTCGCGACCGCCGCTGCCACCCCCGCCGGGCTCGCGCTGCTCACCACGTCCTTCCCCGAAGGGCCGCTGCGGCAGAAGGCGCTGGGCCTCAACGGGGCTCTCATGTCCGCCGGGTTCACCACCGGCGCCGTGCTCGGCGGCGTCCTGACCGACCTGCTGTCCTGGCGCTGGGCGTTCTTCATCAACGTGCCCGTCGCCCTCGCCGTGCTTCTCCTCGCCCCCGCCGTCATCGCCGAGTCCCGCCCCGCCGCCCGGCCCCGGCTGGACCTGCCCGGCGCGCTCAGCGTGACCCTCGGCCTGCTCGGCATCGTCTACGGCCTGACGCAGGCGGGCGAGCACGGCTGGACCCACCCCCTGGCCCTGATCGGGCTGCTGGCCGGCGCCGCCCTGCTCATCGTCTTCCACCGCGTCGAACGCACGGCCGCCCAGCCCCTGGTCCCCCTGCACGTGCTGCGGAAGCCGACCGTGGCCTGGGGGAATCTGCTCGGCCTGCTCGCCTTCGTCACCGAGACCTCGCTGGTGTACCTGCTCACCCTCTATCTGCAGAAGACCCTCGGCTTCTCCGCCCTCGCCGCCGGGCTGTCCTTCGGCGTGCTCGGGCTCGGCACCGTGATCGGCGGCCTGCTCGCCCCGAAGGCGATCGCCCGCACCTCGGTCGTGACCGTGCTGGTCGGCGGCGGGCTGCTGCAGACGGTCAGCACCGCCGTCCTGCTCCTCCTCGGCGGCACCCCGGCCTCGATGGGGCTGCTGCTGCCCGCCACCTTCCTCGGCGGCGTCGGCAACATGCTGGTCATCGTCGGTTTCATGGTCACCGCCACCACCGGGCTGCCCGACCACCAGCAGGGCCTGGCCACCGGACTGGCCTCGATGTCCCAGCAGGTCGGCATCACCATGGGCACCCCGATCATGTCCGCGATCGTCACCGCCACTACGGGCGGCGTCGTGACCGCGGGCGCCGTCCTGCACGGAGTCACCGTCGCCATCGCGGCCAACGCAGCCCTGGTCCTGCTCGGCGTGCTCATCGCCGCGCTCTTCCTGCGCGCCCGGCGCGACCGCGCCCACACCTGACCGGCCCCCACTCCTGACCGGCCCCGCTCACCCCTGGCCGACCGCGCCCAATCCTGACCGACCCCGCCTTGTCTTCACGGAGCACATCATGGATCTTCAGCTCACCGGCACGGTGATCCTCGTGACCGGCGCGACCAGCGGCATCGGCCTGGCCACCGCCCAGGTGCTGGCCGCCGAGGGAGCTCGCGTCGCGGCCCTGGCGCGCGGCGACTCCGGCACCCCCGCATTGCCGCCCGGCACGCTGCTCATCCGCGCGGACCTCACCGACGCGGCCACCCCGGCACGGGCCGTCGCCCAGGTCATGGACCGGTACGGCAGGCTGGACGGCCTGGTCGACAACGCCGCCGCCCTGACCTCCCGCGATTCCTTCGCCGCCATCGGCGACGACCAGTGGCACGCCACCTTCGAGCTCAACCTGCACGCCGCCGTCCGGATGACCAGGGCCGTGCTGCCGCTCTTGGAGAGCAACCCCGCGGGCGGAGCCCTGCTCCACCTCGCCGAGGCTCTGCGCAGGCTCGCCCCATCCGACCAGCGAAAGGACTCGCGATAACCGTGAATGTTCCCCCCGCCTCGCTTGAGGCTCTCGTCCGCCACTTCGTCGACCTGCGCGACGGCACCCATGCCGGGCACGCCACCCGCCAGGGCAAGGAGCGCGCCTTCGGGCAGGCCGTCGGCCTCCTCGACGCGCCCGCACGGCAGGTGCTGGCCGAGTTCGACCGGCACCTCCTCCTGGGCGCCGGCACCATCGAGGCCACCGGCCTGCGCGCCGACGCCGCGGGTGGCAGCTTCGCCACCTGGTCGCTGTCGTGGCCGGCGCAGCGGGCGGCGGGCATCGCGCCGATCACCCTGACCGCCCACTTCGGCGCTGGATTTCACCACCCGCACCTGCGGGGCGCCACTGTCAGGGAGTGGCCGCTCAACGTCACTGACGCGCAGCACGCGGCGGAGCTCGTTCCCGTCCTGCGGGCCATCGCCGCCGCCGATCTGCACAACCTCGTGTTCCAGCGCGACTGGCGCATCGTGCCCGCCATCCGCCCTTAACGGAACTACATTGCCATTAAGCCTGCATGCCGCTATATTCCCATCTAACGGAACTAAATTCCCATTAATGGGAGATGTGATGAACCTTTTTGCTACCAGGACCGGCACCGCGCTGGCCGCACTGATGATCGCTTCGGGGGCGCCCGCGGCCGCCGCCGTCCCCGCCCAGGCTGAGGTCGTTCGGCAGGCGGAGTGGCAGGCGGCATGGATGGCCGCGCCGCAACGGGCCAGCACCGGTTTCGAGCCCAACTGGTCGGAGGACGGCTTCAGCGGCCAGAGCGTGCGCCAGGTGGTACGGCTCACCGCCGCCGGGTCCTCCGTGCGCATCCGTCTGTCGAACGACTACGGCCCTTCGGCCGTTCGCCTGACCGGAGCCACCGTGGCCTACGCCGGGCAGGGGGCATCGGTGCGGCAGGAGCCGGTGCGGCGCCTGGCCTTCGACGGCGCCCCGTCGGCCGACCTCCCCGCGCACGGCGCCCTGACCAGCGATCCGGTACGGCTGCGCGTCCAGCCGTTCCAGTCCGTGGCCGTGACGCTCTACTTCGCCGGCACCACCGGCCCGGCGACCTTCCACTCCCAGGCCTACGCCACCAGCTACCGCGCCCAGGGCGACCACCGCGCCGACACCGCCGCCACCGCTTTCAGCCAGGCGACCCACTCCTGGTACTACCTGTCCCGCATCGACGTCACCGGCGGCAAGGATCCGGAACGAGACGCCGTGGTGACCTTCGGCGACTCCATCACCGACGGCTTCGGCTCGGCCAACGACGCCAACGGCCGCTACCCCGACGAACTGGCCGAGCAGCTCGCCGCCCGCGGCACGTCCCGGCCGGTTCTGAACGCCGGCATCGGCGGCAACCTCGTGCTGAACGACTCCGCCTGGTACGGCGACCGGTCGGCGTCCCGCTTCCGCCGCGACGTACTCGACCAGCCGGGCACCGGCACGGTGGTCGTCCTGCAAGGTGTCAACGACATCGGCTTCAGCGAGTCCGTCACCCCCACCTACACGCCCGCACCCGTGGTCTCCGCCGACGAACTGATCGCCGGCTACCGGCGGCTCATCGGACTCGCGCACGCCAAGGGGATCAAGGTGGTCGGGGCAACGCTGCTGCCCTTCAAGGGCTCCGACCATTGGGGCGCGCACGCCGCCACCGTCAGCGACGCCGTCAACCGGTGGATCCGCACCTCCGGCGAGTACGACGCGGTGGTGGACCTCGACCGCGCCATGGCCGCCCCCGGCGACGCCGACGTGCTCAATCCCGCCTACGACAGCGGCGACCACCTGCACCCCAACGACGCCGGCTACACCGCCATGGCCGGCCACATCGCCGCCGAACTGACCTCCAAGGCGAAGTAAGCCCCGCGACGAGACTCACGCGTCCGGCCTCCCCAGCGAGGCCGGACGCTCCGTCGCTTGTGCGAACGAGGGTCATGCGGCCGCCGGTCGGGTTGGAGGTGACGCCCAGCAAGCGCATGCGGCGTGCTGACCGACTCCGGAACCGGCCTGCTCGGCCGTGACCGCGTAAACGGGAAGTTCGGTGATCGCGATCATCGCCCCCCACCCCGCACAGTTGCCCGCGCCGGACTGGGACGGCGACCAAGGCCTGGCCGGCGATTCACACCGCATTGCCGACACCAGCACCGCCAGCACGACCAGACCGGCCACCACCATGGTGAACCCCACGGCGAACCCGGGCACGACGAAGCCGGGAAGTCCTTCCCTGGGCGCCGACGGGACCTTTGACCACGCGAAGCCGGCCAGGGCCACGAAAAGAGCGACGCGCCCCCAGGCCCACCGACGCGCGGATCGCAGCGCCAGTCGCGGCCGGCGCTGCCACCGATGCGGCAGCGACTCGTCGCCCGTCACCAGCCGCCTGAGCCTGTCCAGGGCGACCACCAGCCCGACCAGCACCACCACCGCCAAGCCAAGGACGACATAGGTGCCGAACGGCACGCGGCGCAGCTCATCGTGATCCACCAGCCAGGCCATGGACGGGCCGGGGCTCATCAGCCATGTTATGGGGCCCGGACTCGTCAGCCAGGCCATGGACGCGACTGCGACCAGGACGTATCCCGCCACGAACAGACCAACCCGAACCACGCCACCCGCACGAAACGGGCGCGGGCATCCGCACGCGTACGGCCGGTTCCGAACCAGAGCCCGCCGGCGACGAGCGCAGGAACGAGCAGCCCCGCGATCACGCCAAGAAGGTAACCGCCACCGTCTGACACCACTCAACCCCCGGTTGCCGTTCCCTCGGCTGAGCCATTGGCCGATCGCCGGCGTGCCGCTCCGTGGTCCACGACGTTCGCCGACCGGGCATTCCGGCTGATCCCCACCAAATAGGAACCTTAAGTATCCTATTAAGGTACTCTAGTAACTAGAAATCGTTTCGGCGCTGACCCAACGGCAGATCTTCGGGGGGACGGCGGCCACTTGGCTGGCTGCGCGTCGCTCGCAGATCTTCGGTGACCGCCTGGAGCCAGGTCTCGGCGTCGGCGTCGGCGCGGGCGCGGGCGCGGGCCGCCTGGTCGGCCTGCTCGCGGAGCCGCTCGCGCTGTGCCTGTGGGCCTGCGACGCCTGCGCCCCGATCCACGAGTCCTCGCCGAGGCCGCCAGTCGCCTGGCTGCCCCGGCCAGCCGGCAGGGATGAGGCCGATCGGGCGGGTGCCGAGCGTCCCACGTGGCGTTGGCAGCCGGCTCGTCAGAGCGCGTAGTTGCGCAGGACGGTCAGTGCCTGGGCGGCGTACGGGCCCGTCGCCTTGAGCGCCGAGTCGGCGGGGGACAGGCGGCGGGCGCCGACGCGGCAGAAGTCGGCGGCGGCACCGGTGATGGCAGAGGCGGCGGCCGGGTCGCCGAGCCGCCAGAGGTCGCCGTCGGGCGCGGTGAGCTCGCAGTGGACGGGGCCGCCCTCGATGCCCTCGACCTCGAAGGCGTACGGCAGGGTGCGGTGGCCGAGCCAGGCGATGTGGCGGAGCCGGGCGGTGTCGGGGTAGGCGATGCCGAGCGGGTCGGTGATGTCGTGGGCGTGGGCCCAGTGCTCGGCCAGGCGGGTGGTGGCCAGGGTCGCCGGGGAGAGTGAGGTGGCCACCCAGGACAGGCGGGCCCCCTTGGGCCGGGCGCGCAGCGCGCCCGGGGTGGCGAAGGCGGCCGCGCGCCACCGGGCCAGGAGGGCGGCGGGGGCGATGTCCCGCTGGGCGGCGACGAGGGCGTCCGCCACGGCGTCCACGTCGCCCGGCGGCCGGATCAGCTCATCGCCCGCGATCGAGGCGGCGACCAGCTCCTCGCTCTGGGTCAGGTGCAGGACGACGTCGGAGACGGTCCAGCCCGCGGCGGCCGAGGGGTGGGCCCACTGGTCGGCGGTGAGCTCGGCCAGGACGGCGTCGAGCTGCTCGTACTCGGCTTTGAGGTCGTCGAAGATCTCCGTCATAGGAACACAGTACAGAACAATGTTCTGGATGTCCTTGGCGCGTAAAGGGGCGTCGATCTCCGACCTGCGAAGTAGGCCGTTCAGCCTCACTTGACGCTGCCCCTGCGGGCGACCGAGTCGATCGCCACGGCCAGGGCCAGCACCGCCGCGGTCACCATGAACCTGACGGAGGAGTCCACGTTGAGCAGCAGCATCCCGTTGGTGATCGACTGGATCACCAGGATGCCGAGCAGCGCGGCGTACGGCCGGCCGCGGCCCCCGAACAACGACGTCCCGCCGATCACCGCGGCGGCGACGGCCATGAGCAGGACGTCGCTGCCGCCGGAGGCCTGGTTCACCGCGGACAGGCGGCTGGCCGCGAGGATGCCGCCGAATCCGGCGAGCACGGAGGCCAGCACGAACGCGAGCACCCGGATCCTGAACACGTTGATCCCGGCGCGGCGGGCGGCGTCGGTGTTGCCGCCCACCGCGTACATCCACCGGCCGAACACGGTGTGCCTGAGCACCAGGTCGAGCACGATCACCAGCGTGCCGAAGATGACGAGCAGCAGCGGCACGCCCCGGTCGGCGGACAGGATCGTCACGGCCCCCGCGAGCACCACTGCCGCCCCGCCGATCCGCAGCGCGGTCAGGTACACCGGCGGCACCGGCAGGTCCGCCGCCCGGCGCGCCCGCCTGCCGATCAGCGCGGTCGCCGCCCAGCCGCCGGCCAGCGCCGCCACCAGCGCCCAGGCGAGCCAGGCCGGCAGCCAGGTGTCGCTCAGCTTCGAGACGAACCCGTCGAACGGCAGGTTGATCGTGCCGCCCTGGCCGAGCAGGTAGAGGAGCAGCCCCTGCCAGCCGATCAGGCCGGCCAGCGTCACGACGAACGACGGCATGTGCAGCCGGGTGTGCATCAGCCCGTGCAGCAGGCCGATGGCTCCGGCGGCGGCGAGCGCGACCGCGATGGCGGCCACGGGGTTCCAGGACTGCTTGACGTACAGGATCGTCATCACCACCGCGCACAGGCCGCTGACGGAGCCCGCCGAGAGGTCGATCTCGCCGAGGAGCAGCACCATGATGATGCCGAGCGAGATCGTGCCGGTGGCCGCCATCTGCAGGGCGAGGTTGGTGAGGTTCTCGGCGGACAGGAAGTGCTCGTTCAGCGTGCCGAAGACGGCCGCGATGACGACGAGCCCACCGGCGACCGGCCAGGCTCCGAGGTCTCCGCGCCGCAGCCGTCTCACCGCCTCCTTCGGCGTGTACGGCGTGCGCGTCAACATGTCAGCGCCCATCTGCGCTCGCTCCAGTGATCGCGGCCACAATGGTCTCCTGGGAGGCTTCGGCCGTGGGGAACTCGCCGGCGTTGCGCCCGAGCCGCAGCACGACCACCCGGTTGCTCATCGCCCGTACGTCGGCGAGGTTGTGGGAGATGACCAGCACGGCCAGGCCCCGGTCGCGCAGGCGGGCGATCAGGTCGAGGACCTGGGCCGTCTGCTCCACGCCGAGCGCGGCGGTGGGCTCGTCGAGGATGACCAGGCGGGGAGCGCCGATCAGGGCGCGGGCGATGGCCACGGACTGGCGCTGGCCGCCAGAGAGCATCGCGACGGGCACCCTGATGTCGCGGATCCGTACGTCGAGGGAGGTCAGCAGGTCGCGGGCGGCGCGTTCCATGGCGAGGTGGCCGAGCACCGACCAGCGGCGGAGTTCGGCGCCGAGATACAGGTTGGCGACCACGTCGAGGTTCTCGCAGAGGGCGAGATCCTGGTAGACGGTGGAGATGCCGAGGGACTGGGCGTCCCGGGGAGTGGCGATCCTGACGGGACGGCCCGCCACGGAGATCGTTCCGGCGTCGGGGGTGACGACCCCGGCCAGGACCTTGACGAGCGTGGACTTGCCGGCGCCGTTGTCGCCGACGAGGGCCACGACCTCGCCCTCGCGCAGGTCCAGGCGCACACCGTCGAGGGCCTGGACCGCGCCGTAGGTCTTGGAGATGCCGGTGACGGAGAACATCTACTGGATGCCCGCCTTCGCGCACGCGTCCTTGACCTCGGCCGTGCAGATGTCCGCGGCCTTGTAGAACTCGTCCTTGACGATCGTGTCCTTGATCTTGTCCTTGGTGACCGGGATGGGGTCGAGGAGGAAGGCGGGGATGTCGGCGGTGCCGTTGTTCACCTTGGCGGGGGCGGCGGGTGCCTGGCCCTTGGTGAGCGCGACGGCGAGCTCGGCGGACTTCTCGGCCTCGGCTCTGATGTCGAGATAGATGGTCATGTACTGCTCGCCGGTGAGGATGCGCTGGACCGCGGCGAGCTCGGCGTCCTGGCCGGTGATCGGCGGGAGTTCGGTGTATCCGGCGCGCTTCATCGCCGCGATGGCGCCGCCGGCCATGCCGTCGTTGGCCGACAGCACGCCCACGACGGAGTCGCGGCCGAGCGCGGTGATCGCCTGCTCCATCTGCTGCTGGGCCTTGTCGGGGCTCCAGTCAGGGGTGTCGAACTCCTTGCCGATCCTGACCTGGCCGTCGAGGATGTTGTGCGCGCCCTTCTTGTAGTCGGCCGAGCTGGGGTCCGTCGGTGCGCCGTTGATCATCACGATCTGGCCCTTGCCGGCGGTGCCCTTGGCGGTGAGCGCGTCGAGCAGCGCCTGACCCTGCATCTCGCCGACCCGTACGTTGTTGAACGAGACGTAGTAGTCGTAGCCGATGCCGGAGATCAGCCGGTCGTACGCGATGACCGGGATCTTCTTCTGCCTGGCCTGGTTGACCAGCGGCGCCACCGCGGCGGCGTCGACCGCGTCGAGCACGAGCACGTCGGCGCCCTGGGTGAGAGCGGCCTCGACCTGCTGCTGCTGTTTGCCGGCGTCCTGGTCGGCGTTGTTGTAGAGCACCTGGCAGGTGGCGCAGAGAGCCTTCACCTTCGCCTCGAACAGCGGCCGGTCGAAGGCCTCGTATCTCGTGGTCTTGGACTCCGGCAGGAACAGGGCGATCGTCGCCCCTTCCTGCTGGGAGTCGGCGGATGTGGTAGCGCCCGGCGCGCCGCCGGAGCCGGTGCCGCAGGCGGCCGCCAGCAGGACTGCCACAACGGGGAACGTCTTCCATCCTCGGCCCATCGCGTGTTTCCTTTCCCGCGACCACCCTTGGTAGTAAGAAAGGTAATTTACTATCAAGGGCGTTGGCTACCCTTCGGACCCGTTCACATCGAGGAGGAGGCCGGCGTGCGTGGTGAGCTGAGAAACCCGACCGGCTGACGGAGTGGGCGTCGTGAGAA
>NZ_JBHSPA010000109.1:0-8378 GCF_042656245.1 Nonomuraea insulae | reverse complement strand
TGCGTGGTGAGCTGGGAAACCCCCGGCTGTTGCGGGTGATGAACGAGAAGCGCCTGCTCGACCGGCTGCACGACCACGGCCCGGCGTCCCGCGCCGAGCTGGCCAAGGTCACCGGGTTGTCGAAACCCACGGTCTCGGCGGCGCTGGCCGGGCTGGAGACCGACGGGCTGGTCCACCTGGTGGGGGAGCTGTCCGGCCGGCCGGGGCCGGTGACCGCGCTGTACGACATGAACGCCGCCTCCGCCCACGTGGCGGGCATCGACATCGGGCGCGACTGGAGTCGCGTCGTCGTGGCGGACCTGCGGGGTACGTTCGTGGGCCGCAAGGACGGCCGCAACGACGCCCGCAACACGGCCGACCTGGCCCGCCACGTCCGAGAGCTGGCCCACGCCGCCTCCGCCGAGGCCGGCGTGCGGTGGTCGGCCATCACGTGTGCCGTCGCCGGCACGCCGGGCGTCTACGACCCGGTGGCGGGCCGGCTGGACTTCGCCTACAACCTGCCCGGCGCCGACCTGGTCGAACGGCTCCGCTCCGCGCTCGATCCCGACCTCGTCGTCGAGAACGACATCAACCTGGCGGCCGTCGGCGAGCACGCGCACGGCGAGGGCAAGGGCAAGGCGCACTTCGCCCTCGTGTCCATCGGCACCGGTGTCGGCATGGGCATCGTGATCAACGGCGAGCTGTACGTCGGCGCCCGCGGAGCCGCGGGTGAGGTGTCGTACCTGCCCGCCGCCGAGAACCCGCCGGTGGCCGGGGACCAGGTCGCCATGGAGCACGGGTCCACGGAGGCGGTGGCGTCCGCGCCCGGCGTGGTGCGCGCGGCCCGCGCCGCCGGACTCGACCTGGGGAGCGCGAAGGAGGTCTTCGAGGCGGCCGGGCGTGGCGACCGCACCGCCCTGGCCGTGATCGAGGCGGAAGGGCAGCGCATCGGCGGGCTGGTCGTCGCGGTCGCGGCGGTCCTCGACCCGGAGGTGATCGTGCTGAGCGGCGGGGTCGGGCGCAACCTCGACCTGCTCGGCGACGCGATCGAGCGCCGCGTGGCCGAGCTGGGACCGCTCCGGCCGCAGGTGGTCGCGAGTGCTCTCGGCGACAGCGGGGTGCTGCTGGGAGCGGTCGCCCGCGCCCGGCAACGGGCCTGGGAGCTCATCTTCGAAGCCCGCCTCGGCTGACCCGGAGTGTGCGCGCTGGGAGTCGTCGGTTCGCCTGCCGCCCGAGACGCGGCCTCGCCGGCCCTCGCTCGCAAGGGCCATCAACGAGACATCTCGTACGGGATGATCTCCGCGAGGGCGGCGGCCCCGCCCACAGGGGACGGCTTGGCGGCCGGACCGTCAAGCCGTCCCCGGCCGTTTCTAGACCGCGGCCTTGTCCAGAATGGCGGCCACCTCATCGGCCCTGAACAGGAACCCCACGTGTGAGGTGTCCATGGTGTGCACGTCGTAGGGGTTGCCGGGCGTCAGGGCGTCCGCTTCGGCGATCAGCCTGTCCTGCATGGCCACGGGCAGGGATCGGTCGCCGGTGAGGCGGATGTAGGTGCGAGCGATGGTGCCCCAGGTGCCGGCGTCGACGCGGGCGTCGGCCGTCATCACCGCGATCGACTCGTCCGGCTGCAGGATGTTGAGGAAGGCACGGAACTGCTCGTCGCTGACGTCCGCCATGGTCGCGGCCTTGAGCGCGTTGAGCAGTTCCACGTCCGCGGTGCGGTAGTTGGCCCGGCCGACACCGAGCTGAGCGGGGTCGCCGACGTTGAACGCGGCCAGCGGGCCCATCAGGTTGTCGGCGAACTCGGGCTCCGGCATGTACTCGATCGGGTTGGAGCGTTGTACGCACGACCAGGCGGAGATGTAGACGAGCCTGCTCACCAGCTCGGGGATCGCGTTGCCCACGCCGGTGATGGTGAGGCCGCCGAGGCTGGCTCCCACCAGCACCACGGGCCCGTGCTCCGCCACGCGTCGGACCACGTCGGCGACCATGTCGACGTTGTGCCGCAGGGTGACCCCGGCCAGCGTCGACGGCTCGGCCGCCCACGTGTCGAGGTCCTGGGGGGCCTGGTAGGCGAGCGGGTACTGCGCGTCGAGGCCATGGCCCGGCAGATCGACGGCGAAGCTGCGGTGACCCAGCAACGCCAGCTCACGCTGGACGGGAGCCCACATGAAAGAACTCGTGCCGGAGCCGTGGACCAGCACGAACGTAGGCGACGACGAGCGGTTGGAGGTGGATCGCATGAAGAACAGTCCGTTTCGATTGAAGGCATGGCGAACATGCCTGCGTTGCCGGAGGCGGCGTGCGGCTGCCGGATGAGAACGCGGCAGGGCAAGCCGTGAAAGCAAGCCGGCGGTCGGCGGCGGGCGGAACCCCTGTGGTGCGCGGCTTGTACCACGGCACCTGTCTGCGGGGTCGCCTCAACTGGCGCCGGTCGCTGAACGACCGGCGGGGCAGACCGCTTCAGCTGTTACGAAGACGGATGAACTTCTGGATCATGGCTGACAGCCTATCAAGGGGTCGGCCGCGCATTCGTCTCAGCTGAGCCGGAGGAGTTACTGCAGCTCAGGCCGACAGCGGACGGCTGGTCCACGATCGGGCCACGGGTTCGACGTAACGGGCCGAGCCGGACCCGTCCAGTGCGTACGTTCCGATCCCCAGCTGGTGGGATCGAGCGCCGCAAGGAGAGTGCCGACGAGACCCGCGCGGTCGTCAAGACCACGATCCACCGGTTGTCGTCGCGCCCTGTCCGCTGCACCTCATCATGGGCGAGACCCGACGCAAGAACCCTCGCACCGCCATGCGTTAGGCCGTCACCGAGGTTCTGGCACCCCATCGGCGTAGCAACCACACCGCCCGCTGGTACGTCTACCTGATATGCGGATTTTTCCCGCCATAGCGCTCCTCGCGCTCGCGGCGGCCTGCGGCACCACCGAAGCATCGGTCACTGCCGACCCGTTCACCGACCGCGCCCAGCAGGTCGCTGAACGCTGGCAGAGCTCGGTCGAGCGCGGGCCGTGGATCGAGGGATACGTCCCGCTGCGCAACCTGACCCTGGAGCTCGATTGGGGGCGCATGCCCCGGTGGGTCGGACGGAGCATGATCAACGCTGCCTGGAAGCTGGAGATCGAGCTTCCGGCCGAGGCACCCGCCCCGGCCGAGCTGCGCTGGGCCGATGGGAGCACGCTGAGCGTGCCGCTCCTGGCCGCAACGGCCGTCTACACCGGGCTCAGCAAGCCCAAGTCCTTCGTCGACGAAGAGTGTCCAGCCAACGGCTGCCGGCCGCTCCGGGTGATCGCGGTGGCGCGGGGTGAGGCCACAACGCCCAGCAACCGGGGAGACGTGCGGGTGCCCACGTGGGAGTTCACCGTGAAAGGCGTGCCGGAGCCGATCCGGCGGGTCGCCGTGGACCCGGCCGCGATGGGCGGGCCGCCTCGACCGCTGGCCGACGGGATTCAGGAGGTGAAAACCTACGAGGTGCGCGCGCCGACGGATCTCCAGCTGAGCTTTTTGCACGGCACCTGCGACACGACGTACGGCTCGCGCGTCCACGAGACGCCCGAAGCGGTGATCGTGGACGTCGACGTCCGGCAGGACGACGTGGATATCTGCAACGCGATGGGGAAGATCGACCGGATCGGCGTCACGCTGCGCAAGCCCCTGGGCCGCCGGGTGGTACTGGACTCCAGCAGCGGGCTGCCCCTGCTGCCGCAGAGCGACATCCACCTGGCCGAATTGCGGAACTACGACCCACGCCGTTCCTAGCCCGGCGCCGACGGTGGCGGGGTGGAGGAGGAGCAGGCAGTCGGGCGTGCTGGTCCCGCCGCATGTGCCCGTGGTGGGCCGCCCGCGCTGAGCGGCACCGCGTTCAGGGGAGGGGAGTGAGCGCGTCCTCCAGCGCCGCCCGCGCGCCGCGCAGGGCGAGACGGAGCTGGTCCGGTTTACGGCGGACCTGGGCCAGCAGCAGGCCGCCCTGGATCGCGGCCATGGTGAGGTCGGCCAGCTCCGTCACGTCCACGTCCGGGCGCAGCTCGCCCGACTCCTGCATCCGGCCAAGGCCCGTGATGAGGGGGGCCTCCCAGCGCGCGAAGGCGTCCACGAACGCCTGCCGGGTGAGGTCGTCCCGGCCGCTGAGCTGGCTGGCCAACGAGCCGATCGCGCAGCCGCCCACCGCGTCCTGCCGTGTCCCGTTGGCCACGATCGCGTCGAACCAGCGCTCGATACCGGCCAGCGAGTCGACCTCCAGGAGCAGCGGTTCCTGCGCGGCCAACACCGTGTCCACGGTGGAATGAACCACGGAGCGGATGAGATCGTCCCGGTCGTCGAAGTAGTGGTAGAGCTGGCTGCGGCCGACCCCCGCGGCGCGTTCGACGTCGTCCAGCGTCACCGCCGCGACGCCGCGCCGCTGGATGAGGTCTGCTGCCGAATCGAGGATGCGCTCTCGGGTCGCGCGACCCCGCGCGGTGGTCGGTGTGTGTCCCATGGAGCCTCCTCCGTGTTCTGTATCTCATAGTACAGACGTTCTGTACTCGCTGATACAGTCTGTGGTAGACCTTTCTGTACTAAGCAATACAGTCCTTGGCGGAGAGACGGAAGGAGAACCGGGTCCGCCATCCCGCCCGTCCAGCTGTCCGTGCTGCCGCACCCCTGAGTCGGCGTTCGCCGACACGATCGCGCTTGCTCAGCACGCCGAACGCGTCGGTCAGTCTTCGACGGGGCACGCCGCCGCGCCAGAACACCCCGATTGCCGCAATGCCCCCGGTCTGGCCCAGGACGGCCGCGCCGAGACCCCAGGGCGGCGGGCAGCACCAGCGCGGTGGCCGACGTACGGCATTCATGCCGCTCCCGAGTCGCCGGCGCGTGCCTGGGCAGGCCGTGCTCGGCGGCGAGCCGTTCGTAGCGGGCCGCCGGGCACCCCGTCCTGCCCGGGACCTCCCCATCCCGCACCACCGAAAGGAAGACCATGTCCTCCCACCGACCCACCGGACTGCGGCGGCGCGCCGCCACCCTCGGCCTCACCGCCCTGCTCGCCATGGGCACCGCGGGCACCGCGGCCCCTGCGGCCTTCGCGACCCCGGCTCCTGCGGCCTTCGCGACCCCGGCTCCTGCGGCCTTCGCGACCCCGGCTCCTGCGGCCTTCGTGTCCGCGGCCCCTGCGGCCGTCGTTACCCCGGTCCCGACCGTGGTCTTGGCCGCCACTCCGACGCGCCCCGACCACGCTGCCGGCACCCGCCTGGGCGACGTGCGTGTTCTCGCCCACTTCGACCGGGCCGCGGGCCAGGCCGCCGAGAGCATCGCCCCGGAGCCCGGCGGCGGCGCGGTCATCGGCATGATCCCCGGCCGCCAGGTGGTGCGGGTCGCGCATGACGGGACCGTCCAGCGACTCGTCACCATGCCGCTACCTCCGGGCGGCGGCGGCACCACCCCGGTCATCGGGATCCCCGTGGTCACCGGGGTCGCCCGGTCGGACAGCAGTACCGTGTACTTCCTCTATTCCTCCGGGCAGGGCGGGCTGACCGGGATCTGGCAGGTCCGTCGCTCCGGTGGGCCCCGGCTCGTCGTGCCGCTGCCTGCCGACACCATGCCGAACGCGCTGGTCATCGACGGCAAGCGGGACCGCTTCCTGGTCACAGACTCCACCGGCGGGCGCATCTGGCAGGCCCCGCTGCGCGGCGGCGCGGCCTCCGTGTGGTCGGCGGACCCGGCCCTGGCCCCCGGTGCCTTCTTCGGCGCCAACGGTCTGAAGATCCACGACGGTGCCGTGTGGGCGAGCAACTCCGACCACGGCACCATCGTCCGCATCCCGGTGACCAAGGGCGGCGGCTCCGGCCGCACCGAGGTCCGCGCAAGGGGGCTGGAGGGCATCGACGACTTCGACTTCACCGGTCGGGGCACCGAGATCCTCGCCGCGATCAACCAGACCAGCAAACTCGTGCGGGTGGACGCGGACGGCGCCCAAGAGACCCTGCTGGATGCCGAAGACGGCATGCAGGGGACCACGGCCGTCGCCGTTCGAGGAAATCGGGCCTATGTGACCAACGGCGCCAACCTGGCCGGGAACGACTCGAACCTGCTGCTCGCGGAGCTGCAGCGGCGCTGACGCACCTCTGCAGGACGGGCCACCCCGATCACGAACGCGGCGGTCAAGAAGGCCCACGCCCCGGCGGCCGACGCCATCCTCGCCTTCGAGGCTGACGCCATCGTCGCCTTCGAGGGGGATGCCATCGTCGGCTCCGAGGCCGCCGCAGAGAACGTCCGCATGGCCAAGGTGTACGCCGACACCGCGCACTCCAAGGCCGCCAAGGTCAAGGCGGATGCCGCGGTCGCGCGCATCGAGGCCGAGGCGGCCCACAAGAGTGCGGTGCGCACCGCCGGGTACGCCTACTCCACCGCCCAGGCGGCGATCGCCGCCCGCGAGTCCGCGCTGCAGGTGATCAAGCCGGCCAACAACGCGCGGCTCGCCGTACAAGGACATCGTCGCCTCCGCCGGCCTGGCTGGGCTGACCGGCCAGTCGTCCAAGACGCTCGCCGAGCAGCAGTCCGCCGCGGCCCAGGCCAAGGCCGGCCAGGCGAAGCAGGCCGCCGAGGAGGCGGCCGAACTGGCCGCCTCGGCCATGGAGGACGCCGAGGCGGCCGACTCCGTGGCCCAAGGCCATGGCCTCGTTCGCCAAAGCCCGCGACTCTGCCGCCGCGGCCAAGACAACGGCCACTGCGGCGGTCGAGGCCGAGTCCAACACCGTCGAGTACGACCGCCGGGCCACCGCGGGCGCCGTGGCTGACCTGCAAGGTGCGCGTCCTGATCAAGCTGGAGGCGTTGGTGCGGGAGTGGCAGCTCCGCCAGATCTTGTACGCCGCTGTTGAGGAACTTCGGTCGGGTCAGCGTCGCCCTGGCGGGGGAACGTGGACCCAAGCCATGCCGGCGGCCTGAGCAGCCTGGATCCCGTTGTCGGCGTCCTCAAAGACCAAGCAGTGTTTCGGGTCGACGGCCAACCGCCGGGCTGCTAGCAGAAACGGGTCCGGGGCGGGTATGGCCCGCGAATACTCGCCGGCGCAGATCATCACCTCGAACTTGTCGAGCAGTGCCAGGGCGGTCAGCGTAGCCGTCACCGACTCACGGCTGCTACCGAAATGCGGGCCAGTGCTCCGGCCTTCGGGCCGGAGGTGAAGGCCCGCGCGGGAGTGCCTGCTAGGGCGCGGGCGTGCTCTGACCTGGCCGGTTTTGCTGCTCGATGTACTGGCGCACGATCGACAGCGGTGCGCCGCCGACGCTCCCGGCGAAGTAGGAACCCGACCACAGCTTGTTCGCGCGGTAGTAGTGGCGGGCCAGTTCGGGACACTCCTGGCGCATCCGCCGGGAGGCCACTGCCTTGAGTGAGTTGACCAGCTTGGACAGAGCGACCTTCGGCGGGAAGTTCACCAGCAGGTGGAGGTGGTTGTTCTCGCCGTTGAACTCGGTCAGTTCGGTCTCGAAGTCCGCGCACACGTCCCGGAAGATCTCTTCCAGTCGAGTCAGGTGGCCATGGTTGAACACCTGATGACGGAACTTCGTCACGAAAACCAAGTGAGCGTGGAGAACGAAAACACAGTGTCTGCCGGTTCTGATGTCGCTGTATCCGGCCATAACCCAACTGTAGGATGAGATCGTGCAGCTGCGTTACTCCTTCCGCCTTGATCCGACCCCCGCTCAGCGCATCGCGCTGGCGCGGGCGTTCGGGTGCGCGCGGGTGGTGTTCAACGATGCGCTGGCGCTGCGCCGTCAGGCGCACGCGGACGGGTCGCCGTTCGTCAGTGACGGGGAGCTGTCCAAGCGCGTCATCACCGAGGCCAAGAAGCGGCCCGATCGGGCGTGGCTGGGCGAGGTATCGGCGGTGGTGCTCCAGCAGGCCCTCGCGGATGCCACGATGGCCTACCGTCACTTCTTCTCCAGCGTCGGCGGGAAGCGGAAAGGTCCGAAGGTCGCCCCGCCGCGGTTGCGGTCCCGCAAAGACAACCGGCAGGCGATCCGGTTCACCAAGACGCCCGGTTCAAGGCCGGGGAGAAGCTGAGCCTGCCGAAGGTCGGCGATGTCAAGGTCCGCTGGTCGCGGGAGCTGCCATCGGAGCCGTCCAGCGTGAGGGTGATCAAGGACCCGGCGGGCCGGTACTTCGCTTCGTTCGTCGTCGAGGCCGGCGAACACCCCTTGCCTCAGACACAGATCGAGACCGGGATCGACCTTGGGCTCGGGCACTTCGCCGTCCTGGCGAACGGCCGGAAGATCGACTCCCCGCGTTTCCTGCGCCGGGCGCAGAAGAGACTCACAAGGCTCCAGAGGAGCCTGAGCCGTAAGGCGAGGGGATCGACCAACCGGGTCAAGGCCCGGATCAAGGTCGCCCGGCAGCACGTGAAGGTCGCCGACGCGC
>NZ_JBHSPA010000108.1:0-124542 GCF_042656245.1 Nonomuraea insulae | reverse complement strand
CATGGGGCTGGAAGTCCTCGCCGAGTGCCGCAAGGACACCGATTCACCCAATTCCGAAAATAAGACAAACGATGCTAAAGTGACCATTGAGGCGATTGCTTCCTAATAGTCACCGATTACGGGTGACCTTCTCAAACACCACCTCCCTGGACGCGGCCCCTTGATCGACCCCGTCCCCGAGGAGCCGCACCCAAAGCCTTATCCCATGTAGCCGTTGCGCGAGACCCAGACGGAGGGGCGGCAGGTGCCGAACGTGCGCCCCTGGCACAGCTTGAAGACGGTGATGCGGCTGAGGAAGGTGGTGTCGGTTCCGCAGCCCCAGCGGGAGCCGTTGGTGTCCACGATCGTCCACTTCTGGAGGTAGTTGGTGGCGTATTCGACCCGTACGGCTTGCCCGTCGTCGTACAGGTCGCACACCTTGATGTGCTGGCGATCGGCGGAGACGGTGACCGATCCCCAGCCGGCGTCGTCCTGCCAGCCGCCCGCCGGGTGGGCGGAGGCGGGGGCAGGGGCCGCGATGAGGGTGAGGGCGGCGGCCACGAGGGCGGTGCGAACGTACATGGGCGATCCGTTCCGGGAAGCGATTGTCGGTGAACGGTGCCACTGCGAACTCGGCACATACCGAGACCGTGCAGGTCGGAGCCTATGTTGGCATACCTGGATCAACACTTGGTTGGCTATCACCCTGTAGCCCAGCCCTTGGCTGGGGCCAATGGGAGGAGAACAGCATGACCCACACCTGGTGGCTGGCCAGACGGATCGGGATAGAGCGCCGCTGCCACTGCTGACGAACTGACCAAGCGGCGCCGCTGCGCGCTGTCCCGGTCCCGATCGCTGCCCCAGAGAGGATCGTTGATGTGAACATACGACGACGAGATCGGCTCGGAAGACTTCTCCGCGTTACTCACATGCGGTTTGAGCCGCATGGATGCAGCGTGTCAGCAGGTGCAGTGCCCGCGAGCGGGGCCTAAGACGATGCTCCACAGAAAAGTAAAATGAGCGATCACCAGCAGATCTGTTCCGCACAGGAGGTCAGAACGGCAGCCGCCGCGAAGGCATGTGAATTCGGCTGCAGGCGGCTTGACCAGCGCTTGGACGGGTCTGCGGTCAAGCCGGGCGTGTCCCGCCCGCCGACCCTTCCGCTATGCCCTTCTGTTGGGCGTCGTTCGGGTGTGGCTTTACGATCCGGTCTCAGGCGCCCGATGCCCGGCAGTGCAAACCGGCTCATTTCGATCACGCTGTCAGCCCGCCGATGTGCCGGGCGCGTGCCGAAGAGCATGTGACGAGCATGAACTCGGCCATCTTCGCCTCGCAGAAGGCGGTCGAGAATCGAGAAAGCGCAGGTCGGGTGGGGTATGGAGTGGTAGGGCGCCCGGGGCTCGAACCCGGAACCTACGGATTAAAAGTCCGGAGCCTTGTTATCCCAGGTCGTGATGGTGTCATTTTGTGTCCGATACTGGTGCGCGGTGTTCATGCGTGACACCTAACAGTGCTGCAACGGTGTTCAGGAGTCGGGCTGGCTCGGTAGCCAACAGCGGCATTGCGAATTATTGACCAATTCGGATGTCCGAACTCGCGCCTTCGCGGCGGTATTTGAAGAAGTAGAAGGCAAATACCGAGCCGAGTGAGGTGCCTCATCTTCAGTACCCAGATTACTGCGCTTGACAGGTCCCGCGGAGTTGGGCGTCGATGGTGGCCGCCCCTACCCGGGGGTGTGGCGGGGCGGGACTGATCGCCGTGCGCTTCGAGCCAAGCGATCCACCACAGATCGACTTCAAGATCGTGCTCGCTGAGCAGGCGCTCGGTGATCAGCTTCGCCATCAACAAGCTCAAGTAATCGCGGAGGTACTGCAGTGGCTCATGACCAACCACCCATCCCGCTCAGCGCGCTCAGCGCGGGATCTCGCAGCTCCAACGCCAGGCGCGTAGGGAGTGACCCCTCGACTGGATCGTGGCGTGTGGCGTTTGCGGGCCGCACGTCCACGGAGGACCAGCAAGACCCGACCTTGTCCATCCCGCGTCAACTCGCCAACAGTCGTGCCGCGCTGCCCGCGCACGCGATCATCACCGCCCATTTCTACGACATCGAGTCCGGACGGAAGTCGCTTGCCTTGCGGGGCACGGGACGTGGCCATGAGCACATGGACATTCCGGTGCCTCGCGACGGGGGGATCACCGAGCTCCTTGCGGAGGCGGCCAGCCCGGACAGGCGTTTCGACGCGGTGATCTGCGAGTCGATCGACCGTATTGCCCGCCGCACCTATGTGGGCACGCTTATCGAGAACCAACTTGAGCAGGCCGGCGTCGTCCTGCTCGCCGCGGACGAGCCGATCATGCCCAATGGCAAGCGCGCCACCCAGATCCTCACCCGCCGGGTCAAGCAGGGCGTCGCCGAGTGGTACGTCCTCGAGCTTCTGGAGAAGTCCTGGGGCGGCTTCGAGGCGCATATCGGGCAGGGTTTCAATATCGGCAAACCCCCTTACGGCTACCAAGCGGCCAAGATCCCGCACCCTGTCCCGGCCCGCCGTGCGGAGGGCGCCACCAAGCATCGCCTCGTGCCGGACCCGGTATGCGGACCAGTGGTCACGCAAATCTTCGCCTGGCGGATCGGTGAGCGACTCAGCTACAAGCATCTCGCCGATCGTCTCAACGCCCGCCTTGACCACTACCCACCTCCGCAGCCTCCGGACCCGGCCAGGGCGCTGGGCCGGTGGAGTGGCAGTGCCGTACGCGACATCCTGGTGAATCCCAAGTACACCGGCTACATGGTGTGGAACCGACGGAGCACCAGGGCAGCATCGGGCAAGGTCAATCCACCCGACCAGTGGGTATGGTCCGACGCTCAAAGCCATGAGCCGCTGGTAACCCGCGACGCCTTCATCGCCGCGCAGCAGATCGCTCAGACCCGCGAACGTTCCCGCAGTGAAGCCGGGCGCAACACCCACGTGCAGACGAAACGCTCATACCCGCTGCGATCGTTCATCTTCTGCGCGGTGTGTAATCGACGGATGTTCGGCAAGACGCGGCGGCAGACCGCCTACTACACGTGCCTGCCCGCCCACGGGTACCGACCTGAGGGGCACCCGCCGACCATCTACGTTCGCGAAGACCAGCTGATGGACGGCATCACACAGTTCTTCGCCAGCAACATCTTTGGTTCGGCGCGAAGAGCCAGGCTCAGCAGCACTCTCATTCAGGCCAGCGAGCGAGAGGCCGATGGCTACGCGCAGGGGCAGCGCGCTTTGCAACGCGCCATCGAAGATCTTGACGTACGTAGGGCCCGTCTGATCAACACCCTTGAGGTCACGGATGACCCAACAGGCGATCTCGCCCGGGACGTCCAGGAGCGCATGACCAACCTGGTTCGACAGAAGGCCGACAAGCAAGCGCAGCTTCGCGACCTGAATATGGCGCAACCGGTGCGCCAGACGCCCGATCTCCTCGATGCCCTACCAGAGGGAGTAGTACCGAGCCTGGACAGGTTGCCTGAGGAGCTTCTCCGTAAGCTGTTCGACGTCTTCCGCCTGCAGGTCCGTTACGACAAGACCACCCACAGGGCAACCTGCGCGGTGACCCTTACGGGCGAAACCATCGACATCGCCAGCGCCCTCTCGGACGAGGCCCTGCAACAGCCGAACGGGCACCTTACGGTGCCCGTTCGCGTGGTGCCCCCTGTAGGATTCGAACCTACGCACCCGGCTCCGGAGAGGGCTGCCGATTGTGTGCTCATGCTGCCTTTGACCTGCAGAAATGCTAGATGCGAGACTGTCATTGTCGGCTGTGGTCCACAATGGGTCCATGATCATGACAGGCAGGGAGGAGCACGCACCGAAAGGGCGCAGCTCCCGGCCGAAAGCCCTGTCGCGTATCGTCGCCGCATGGAGATCCCGGAGCTTGCCGAGTTGGTCTGGCTCTTCGAGGACGAGCCCCAGGGCCAGGACGAGGATGTTCATTGGCCGGTCGGCCTTCACTCTTTCCGCCTTTCCCGAGGCTCAACGTCGGTCCTCTTCTCCCTCGATCCCATGGCGGGCGAGGCGTACATCAGCCTCTACGTGGACAACGTCGAGCTTGCATCTCTGGGACGGCTGCGCACTCTCGATCGGCTTTCCATCGAGCGGAAGCAGTCCGACTATGAGGGCATAAAGCTGTGGCTCCGCGGCGTCGAAGAGCCCATCACACTTCAGACCAAGCCCATGATTCGACTGGCGTGGCACGTGAAGGCGCTGGGAGCCTGGTAGAAGTCGATGCGGGTCACCGGCTGAGGCCGTGCAATTCAAGGTGAAGCTCGTTTGTTCCGATCATCGTGACCCGAAGCTCGATTTACTTGGCCACGGCCCCGTTGCGCTAGGCCCCCCACGTTGCCGAGCTGTTCTTGAAGGCATCAAGGCGCCGGCGCTCCGCGCCGCCGCATGGCCCGCCGCCCGGACGTGCGGCGTGGGCGCCGGTCCCGGACGGCGGCGGGACTCAGGGCCGCCCGCCGTACGTGGCATCCGCCGCTATAACATACCCGCCGCCCAAGGGTGCGCTGCCTCAAGCAGCCTTGCAATCAGGAACCGTGCACGTCTCCCTCTTGCGGGCTGACGGGTTATGGGCCCTCCAGATGGCTTCCATGTCAAGGTTGTCCCGGGCTGTACGCATGCGTTTGAAGGCGTTGTCCGAGAAGCGTGGCAGGCGCTGGGAGTCAAAGACGAACTCGTAATAGCAGGTCGAATCGGCGTCGATGCCCAGATGACGACGTAGCGCGATACACCTAGGCCGAGTCAGGCCAAGGTCCCTGGCTAGGTCGGTTACTGAACGGTGGAATCTGGCTTGGAGATCCACCTCCCGAATGGCTGCGGCGGGCACGGTCTCGTCGGCGACGTAGCGCACAGGTGGAGCGGCCTCGTTCTTCACGAAGCGCAACTTAACCAGGAGGCCCTCGCCGTCTGTGGCGGTGGCGAGCTGTTGTAGTCGAGGGAAGACCTCCGGGCGCGGCGCTCCATCACGAATGCCAGCCTGTACTCGGTCAACGTCTTTGCTGGAAACACGAGTCTCCGGCCCAGTGTGCGCTTCCATGGCCAACAAGGTTCGTATCCGAGCGCGCGCCTCATGTGTCGCGCGTCGCCCCGGTTGGAGCAATGCGGCGATCTGTGTGTACTCCTCGTCTAGGAGAAGCGATAGGTCACGTGGCGGGTCAACGGAGACCGGCAGGACCCGCGAGGGTAGGTGATTGGCCAGCGGTTCCTTGAACACGCACTGGAGCAGGTCGTCGAAAAGAGTCACTGCCGCGCGAGCATGCACGTACAGCAGTTGCTCAGAAACCTGATTGAACCAGTGCTGCTCATCATCTCGTAAGGCATCGATTGCCCGAAGCGTGCCAGCATCGGACTCATTGAGTTTGATTTCGGCATGCTCCACGACTTTGCGTACGCAGGCCTCGAAGCCGAGCGACCGGCCGAGGGTTGGGTCGAAGACGCTGATCCCTTTCTGTACCAGCGCTGCCTTGAGCAACATCTCGAAGGAGTGCTGAAGGTGCAAAAGGACCTTGGTTGCCCGCCCCCGATCATGCGGCGAGTTGAATGCCTCGGTCGCGGTAACCATCGACGAGATGGCCTTCTCTTTGAGGACACGAGCTTCTTGCCTCAGTCTCACTCGAACCGCACCTTCCAGACGTGCCAGACACTTACCAGCAAGGGTAGAGGTAACGAGCGGCCCCACTGAGTCGGTTCAAGCGTGGTATGCCATGGCCCTCCGTTCAACTGTAAGCGCGACGATAGCCCCAGGCTGGTCGAGCACCGTCCGGGGCTGGAGGCGATCGACGGTCCGGGCTTCGTTTCTCAGCCCGCCCCCATTGGTTGACGTCGCTGGCGCCGTTGCGGATATACGTGGGCACGGTATCCGAGCTGGCCTTCTGGGGGTGGACGCGGTCATCCGATTGACTATTACTGCAGGTCATATTGCCTGGTGAGGGCCAGGGCTTGCTTCTCATCTACCTGGCGTGGCAGGCGGGCCATTTTCTCGCGTAAGTCATCCAGGATGTGGTTGCCAGCGCGGACAACGCGGGAGCGGTGGAGTTCCAGTTGGGTGTCGAAGAGTTTGGCTGTGGGCCCCATCCAGATCAGACCGGAGTGGAATTCCTTGTAGGACTGTTCGATCGCCTGGGTCGCGTTCTGGACGAGCGGGGTGATCTTCTGTTCGGCTTCGCGTAACGCTTCGTAGAGCGGGTTGGGTACCATGTCGGGCATCGGCTCAGCCGTTCTGGTCGGCGCTGGGGGAGGGGGCGGTGATGAGTTTGGGGGCGATGAGCTTCATCAGGGCAACTACGTCAGCGGCGTTGTCACGTCCTTTGACGCCTTTCACGAGTTCTATCGACAGCCGCGCCTGGCCTTTCACGAGCATCGCGCCCACGTGGGCCTCATCGTTGGGGTAATTGGCGTAGTAGCCGAAGCCGCCAGGGACGATTTCCGGCAGTTGCTTGGAGTTGCCGTCGCGCAGTTGGTTCTCGACCTGGCCGCGAGAGCCGCCCGAGTCCAGCATGATGCGCAGCACTGTCCCACGTTCGCCGGTTCGCTGGTAGGCGGAGCAACCGCCGTTGGCAGGGCTGTCTTCGCGTGCGAGGCGAAGGGATCCATTGACAAGCGGGTCCGTGATCCCCGTCATCCGCTCCACCGCTACTTTGGGAACGTAGTCGCATACGTAGGGTGGGGCGTAAGCGGTGGGAAGCGGGGCCGTGTCGATCTCGCCGGCACTGCCGGTACAGGCCGAAACACCGATCAGGGCACATGCGAGCATCATTCCGGGCCTGGCCATGATCAGCCGTAATGCGAGAAGCCGAAGTTGTAACCGTTGTCGACATTGGTTTGTACTCCGAGTGCTTTCCACGGGTTGTCCTCAGGACGTAGATAGAGCCAGGCACGGTACGCGTTCTGGCGTCGCCCGTCGCCCGCGGTCATTTCCTGGAAGGTCATCAGCGTCGTGCCGTCCGGCTTGAGGAAGTTGTTCGGTGCGCTGCGCGGATCGTCCCCGGGTCCGACGTCGGTGAGCGAGGCCCACGGGTGAGATTTCGCGGGTGGGTCGGCGGAGCCGAACAGGCCATGGTTGAACATGGCCTGAGCGGTGAGTTGATGGACGAGGAACAGTGTCTGCTCACGGGCGTTGTTAGCCGCGAAGATGGCCTTCTTCTCCGACGTGCTCTTGACGCTGTCTTCGATCATTCCGGTCCACGCACCCACAACGGCCGCTCCGATGGGCCAGCTTCCTGCTTGCGGGACGGCCAGACCGGAGTTGACCACGGCCATGAGGATCTTCATGTTCCGCTTCTGGTCCTCGTCGAGTTCCTGCCCTTTCTCGATGCCGGCGAGTCCGGCCGCGTCGGTGATGATGCCGAAACCGGCGCCAATCTCTGATCCCGCGGTGTGCAGGCTGCCGGTGCCGTGTTTCGCGGCCAGTTGCCCGGCACCGTGGTCGAGGAGTCTGTCGCTCCATGCTGTCTGAGCGGCGGTCACCACCCCGAAGGCGATCCCGTCCTCCTTGAACGCCTCCCGCATCACACCGCGGAGCTCGTCCTTGTTGAACTGCGCGCCCCAGTCCTCACGCCCTGGGAGGTTCGGGTAGTCCTCTCGGAACACGCCGGGCCTTTCGGGGCCAGGTGTGCCCGCGACGCGGTTGACGTCGGATATGTAGGCCGCCAGGATGCGGCCGATGGAACCGGCGGCCACCAGGGATTTTGGATGTTCGTCCGCCTGGAGTCGTTCGTGCTGGAGATGGATGAGATCTGAGGCGAGCTTGGCCGACAGGTAGCCTCGCGATGGGTTCTGAGGGGTGCCCGCATGGTCTCGGTATGTCATCGTGGCCGCCTCCAGCGCTTTACCCAGCGCCGCACCCCCGTCTTTCAGCGACATCTCGTTCACGTAGAACTTGAGCGCCGTCGAGTCGTAGGCGAAGAATTCTTGGGCCGCCGCCGGATGGCGGCCTAGCGCCTCGAAAACGTCCGACATCGCGTGCGAGTGACGGAGTCCGGTCTCACCCCGAGCGGCGCGCTCGGCTGCATCCACTTTCCTGGCGACGTCCAGCAGGAAATCGTGGTCGAACGTCCCGTATTTGAGCGCTCGCGCGAGCCCGTAGTGCTGCCCTCGGCTGAGGTCGGCTGTCAGTTCTTTGCGCCAGTTGGCATCCAGGCGGGGGCTCGCCGCACCGAGCGCCTTGCTCAGGGCGGCCTGAAGGCGTTCGTTCTTCTTGTCCTCCTGGTGCACCGACCTGTTCATGATTTTGAGGAAGGTCTCTGTGCCCAATGCGTGCATGAGCTTGGTGGCGAACTCCGGGTCCAGGGCTCGCTTCTCCAGAGCGGCGAGGGCGGACTCATTGATCTTGCCATCGGCAGGGTAGGCGGCCAGGTGGCTGGCGGCGGCGTATACGTCCGGATCGTTGGAGGACTTGCTGAACAGTGCCTCGTCGAAGCCGACCATTCCGTTTGCGGTCAGGCTGGGGGCGCCCCATTTCGATTGCTCGCTGATGGTCTCCTTGCGACGCCGTAACTCCGGGCGCTTGGCGCTGATCCAGTTGGCGGCTTCCCTGAACGCGGTCAGATACGAGGCGTCCAGGTCGAACCGTTCCAGGGTGCGCCGGAGTTGCTGCTCGCCGCTTTCGATCGCGGAGCCCGTACGGCCGAGGGCCGGCTCAAAGAGCGCCATCAGACCAGGGTCAATGCCGGAGTACTTGCCGTTCAGTTCCCACACGTGGGGATCACGACCGGCGGGATAGCTCATCACGGGCCTCCAGCGCAAACGGCGGGACGCACACGGTTAGCGAAGCCAGCGTATCCTCGGTTCGGCTTGCGCAAAGACGTCATGTTCGGACCGGTATGGCCCCGCTGTGGATCGTCAGGAGGTACGCGGGCTGGGGCTCCAATGGTTCAGATGCAGACTCAAGAAGCGCCCTTCGATGCTCATCCGGCTCTCGGCGGGAATCGCCCCTCGGGTCGAGGCTAGGTTCGCTACTGGTCGGGGCCGGAGACGCGTCCCATCTTGCCGCTGTAGACCAGCGTGAACCGGTCAGCCGGTACCACGATGTCAGCTGTCTCGACCTGCGTGTCCCCCGAGTAGTACGTGCGCTGGATCGTCACCAGGATCGAGCCAGGCGCGTGCCGTAGCCGCTCGCACTCCTCGGCCGTCCCAAGCCGTGCCCCGACCTCTTCCACCCAGTCGTCAATGGGCACACCGATGCTCAGCATGCGCTCGGCAACTCCCTGGCCAGCCAACATGCCGTCCTCTGGGAGCACGATCGGTGTACCGCGCGTGACCGCAAGCGGTTCCCAACTGGTCGAGAGCATGACCGGCTCCCCGTCGGCTGAGAAGACATAGTCAGTTCGAACCACATCTTCCACATCGCCTGTCGGTTCATCGAGGCCCAAGCGGTCGCGAATCTCCGAGGGAGCTTGGACCGTCTGCGACTCGTAGGTCCAGCCGGCCTCGCGGCCCTGCCTATCCATGTCCTGCATGAACGGTGAGCCATACGGCGTCGATCGGTACCACGCGCGGATGAGGCGTTGCGGCTCCCGAGGCAACCGAACGAACGTGCCGGACCCGGATCGCGCGACGGCGAGACCTTCGGATACGAGCACCTTCAGCGCCTCGGAGGCGGTGGAGCGCGAGATGCCGAGATCGGCCGCCAGCCCTGGCACGGAGGGCAGACGATCTCCTTCCTGCAGTTCCCCTGACCTGATGCGTTCGCGCAGTTGGTCGGCGACTCGCAGGTACAGATGGCGCTCGTCTTCTCGATTCACGCGGGTAGCTTGACAGCCTTACCGGGAAGCTTCAAGCTTATCGGTACGCAACGCAACCTACCCGAGAAGGTTTGGCGCGTGATGTATCGGCAATCTCTACCGCCCATCCCGAACAGCATCGACAGCGTAGGCGTCTGGGCACATGGCATCGCTCAAACCGAACGCCCTGATCTCGCACGCGACGCCGAACGGGTGGCCCGAGCCCTGGTATCCGCTGCCATTCGGCGCACCAAACAGGGTGAGTACATCTACGCGCGGATCGATGTGACTCATGACAGCCTGCGCATTGAGGTTCACGATCCGGGCGGTTGCGACTATGCCGGGGGCTTCGAGACAGCCGAACTATCCAGCGCAGCCACGTCCTTCGGTGCGTCTGGAGACCACACCGGGCATCGGGCGTGGGTGATCCTGCGTAGGCGCAGGGGAGGCACGTCATGACTGCGGGCATTGATGCGGGGAGCAAGGCGGAAGAGGCCGGCGCTGGGGACCCAGATGAGCACCCACGTATGACTTCCGCGTGCGAAGTCCTGGCTGATGACCTGCGTGGCGCCTTCAGACGCTTCTACGTCTGGCGCGACGCTCAGGGCGGCTGGCGCGCGAGGCCGCTGCCCAAGCTGACCCCTGAGGAGATCGCTTTCGGCATCCGGCAAGAGCTGGTGGCCGAAACACGGTTGGAACTCACCTTCGCGTGCACGTGGCAGCGTAGTCGCCGCAACGTCCATCGCTACCTGCAAGAGCACGCGCTTGAGAGGCCGCGCTTTGGCTCCTGACGCGCCTGCCTCACGTTGGGAGCCGTACCAGCGTCCCCCAAAAGATCGTATTCGGATCACCGAGACCTCATGCTGTGGAGCGTACGAGTGGGCCTGCCAGGGAGGACAGTTCCTCATACTCCGGGCCAAGCGTCCCGACGGCCATGAGGAAATCGGCAGAGGGCTCTATAAGCAGGCGCGTGCGGTCTGGGCTGTTCTCATCGCCGAGCACGCGCGAGAGCATCTGAAGCAGGGCATGGCCATCAGGCGTCGTCGGCAAAGAGCGCGTGACGAGCCTGCGGCGTTATCTGGCTCGTTCGCCTGCTGGGAGATCAGCACGTCCGTCGCGTAACCCGGTGTGCATAGGCCGAGAAAGCAAGAGTCGTACAGCGTCTCCTGGCTGCTCTGCGGGAAGGATGACTAGAGGCATGGACCCGCGAAGCTTCGCAGGTCCGGCTCTGTTCGCCCTACCCTGGAGACAGTGTGCCTCGGCGAGGGAGCGCGATGAGCAAGGCGACGGATGGCCCCACCTATGTGCGGATAGCTGATGACATCCGACGCGGCATTCGCGAAGGAGATCCGCCCGCCGGCGGAATGCTGCCCTCCGAGGCAGACCTTGCTCGTACGTACGGCGTGGCGAGAGGAACCGTTCGTCAGGCCGTCGCCGAGTTGGAGCGTACGGGACTGGTCGCCAGCGAGGCAGGCCGCGGACGCAGAGTGGTGGGAGACGGTCCGCTAGGCGCCAGCCGTGCTGCTTCGACCCAGTACGAAACGATCGCCGAGACTCTACGTAAGCGCATCGAGAGTGGCGAGCTTGCGCCCGGCCAGCAACTACCGGGCGAAGCGGTAGCCGCGGATGAGTACGGCGTCTCCAAGGGGACTGTCCGGCAGGCGTTCCAACTGCTTGCCTCTGAACAGTTGATTGCCGCCGTCCAAGGCAAAGGATGGTTCGTCGGTGGGCCCGACCATGCACGGACGCGCGCCGACGATGTTGCCGCAGTCCTGCGGCAGGACATAGCCAGCGGGGTGTTCGCCGTTGGCGCTGTGCTTCCCGGAGAGAATGTACTGGCCCAAGAGCGAGGCGTTGGTCGTGTCACTGTTAGGCGGGCGTTCGCGCTGCTAGAAGCAGAAGGGATAGTCGAGAAGCGGGCCGGAAGAGGCCGCGTGGTCAAGACGCTACCAAAGGGCTCCTAGTGACCGTGTTCCAGTCAGCCGCAGTCCCGTTCACCTCCCAGGAAGCACAGGCGACCCTCCAGGAGGCATGTAAGGTCGCCGGCCTCGCGAGCGAAGACGCGCGACTGATCCGCCTCGGTGAGAATGCCCTCTTCGTGCTGGCGGCCGAACGCATGGTCGTGCGCATCGCGCGGAGCCTGGACGTTCTTGACGATGCTCGCAAAGAGGTGGCCGTGGCCGCCTGGCTTCATGAGGCGGGACTGCCAGCGGCGCGAACGACTCATCACCCCCAACCTCTCGTTGTCAGGGACAGGCCCGTCACGTTGTGGCACTTCATCGACAACGGCGGCGGTCCCGCGACTTTGATCGACCTTGCCGAGGTCTTGCGGGCTCTCCATCGGATGCCGGTCCCTGAAGATCTGGCGCTGCCACAGATCGACATCCTTGGGCGCGTCGCGGAACGCATCTCCTCGGCCAATGTCCTCTCGGACGAGGAACGTCAGTTCCTGCTGAGGAAGTACCAGCAGCTCCGGACAGCCTATGTGGCCCTGCATTTCCCTCTCGCCGCCTGCGCCGTACATGGTGACGCTCACTCTGACAACCTCATCAAGACCACTGACGGCACCATCGTGCTGATCGACTTCGAGCGTTTCGCCTTCGGCCCTCCTGAGACCGATCTCGCAGTTACAGCCCTTGAACACTCCCTGGGCTGGGGTACCCGTGCCGAATATGACCAGTTCGCGGAGCGCTACGGCTTCGATGTCCTGGCATGGGAGGGCTATCCCGTGCTCAGAGACATCAACGAGTTGAAAATGACGACGTGGCTGATGCAGAACGTCAACGAAGACGAGACCATCGCTCGCGAGTTCCGTAATCGCCTTTTCTGCCTGCAGAATCCGGACACGCCTCGTCAATGGCGGGCTTTCTAGTCACCGAGGGAAGGGTATTTCTCGGCGATGAGAGTGTTGAACGCTCTGACCGAATCTTCGCAGCCGAAGCCCGCGAGGTCAGCTTTCAGGTCTCGAACGTACCGGAGATAACGCGCGGACTTGAGAGGGCCGGCGAGGTTGACGGCTTCAAGCGCAACCAAGGCGGCCTTCGCGGGCTGTCCCATGTGGACGTAGCTAGCTGCCTGTACGAGGCGGTCGAAGGCGAGCGTCCGCACGTACATCGGGTCACAGAGATCGACGGCCTGACCGACGAATTCCATGGCCTGTGAAGGGATCCTGAGGTCGCGATAGCAGTGCGCACCTTCGCTGGCCAGCTCCGCGGCGTCGAAGTAGCGTGACCACGGAGGGTCATCCTCCACATTGCGCTTGCCGAAATACTTCTCGGCTTGGAGCAACGCGCGTGCGCACTGGGCCTCGTCGTCGTTACCTGCGTGGGCCCGCGCTTCCATGGCGTAGAACAAGGCCATGGGCGTGGCGGTGGAGACGTCCTTGCACCCTTCCTGCGCTGCCCGTGCAAGCTGTATCGCTTGGTTGTAGCGGCCGAGGTAGTTAGCTTGATGGCTCATATCGGCGAGTAGCAGACCGCCCATCATGCGGTCACCCGACGCCTGTGCGAGGCGTAGTCCCTGGAGGAAATATCGCTGAGCGAGCCCATGTCTGCCCAGGTCGTAAGCCGTCCAAGCGACCAGCTCGGTGATTTCCGCAGCCGCCGCGTACAACGATCGTCCAACCGGCTCGGTGAATTTTCCGTTCAGCATTGGGACGACTTCGCGGTTGTAATACTGAATGAGCGCGGAACGCGCGTGACCGCCGCCGAACTGAAAACCCATGTTGGCGAAGATCTCGGTTGTCGCCCGGACCGCGTGGACGTCCCACACACCCACAGATGGCCGGGCATTCTCCCTGGCTTGATGCGGCTCAGGCCGCGACAGCAGCCACGCGATCAGAGCCTCACTCCAGGCGTCCGGCACGATCACGGACTCCAGCGCAACGGGATCATCGGCGAGGTCCCGCCGGGTAAGGCCCAGCAGCAGCCTTCCGACATCGGATATCCCGCCACCGTGCGCGAGGGTGGCTTCAAGCGTCTCCGGAGTGACGACGCTGCCCAAGCCTATGTCGTCCAGCGAGAACGTCACGCCGGCCTTCTGAGAGAGGGCCTCGGCGATGAATCTTGCCGTCGCCGACCGAGGCTTCACACCATCAAGCCAACGCTTGACGTCCACATGGGTGCAACTCAGGCCTATGCCGTCTTTCTGGGCAATTTGCCGCACTCGCGAAGCAAGTCCCGAATTTGAGCAATCCGCACGCCGCATAGCCTGCGCGAGCGCAACATTGGGCATTCGAGACACGTTCACCTCCACATATCCGCGCCTTCGCATCATGGCGCGGACAAGGCTTCCGCGGCTCGAACTCCACAAATTCGGTCTGGATGTTTCTCCTGGTCGAGAGCCAGATCACCCCCAAAAAGCACCTCCTGTGCATTCAGTCCCGGGGGCGATCACAGTGTTGCCGCAGCGCGCGGCGAGGAATCCTTGAGTCAGCAGGAACGAGCGAGGCGAGACCCGCAGGAACCCAACACGACCGGTGCCGTGGACTTGACTCTCAGTGACTGTACATGTTCTATGTCTCTTAGAACCTGCTCGCAGGTTCTCGAACTGAGAGGGCTCAACATGCTTGTCCGTCCGCGAAAGGTGCTCCCCACCGTCCTCACGATCTGCGCCGCCCTCTACGCCCTGAAGGACCCCGAGGGCGCGGCAACCATCGTCAAGGCGGCGGCGCACCTGATCATGAGCGCTTCTGAGTCGTTCGCACGGTTCGTCCAGACCGTCAGCAACTAACCGCAGGAAGAGAGACCCACCAGTGGCACACAACAGCAACCGCCCGATCCATCCGGCGCGTATGTCGCTCGCCGAAGTCGAAGCCACCTGGCGTGTGGACGGCGAAACGCCGCTTCCTGAATGCACCTACGACCCCGAGTTGCACACCGGCCCTCGGCTCACGATCGAGATCACCGAGGAACGCGCCGCTCGCGAGGCCGTCGCCCGCGAGGTCTGCGCCACCTGCCCGGCCCGGCTGTTCTGCGAGCTCTACGCACTGGAGACGCGTCCGACCTCGGGCATCTGGGCTGGCCGGACGCCCGCCGAGGTAGTCGAGCACGCCGCCGAGCTGGAAGACCTGGAGGTGGCCTGATGACAAGCCGTATCCGCGCCCGCTTCTGGGACCCGACCGGCGACCGGTACAGCATCCCCACCTACCCGTGGAAGATGGCCCCGCCGCACCTGCTCACCCTTCGCCAGCTCACCGCCGAAGGGCTGCGCCCTGGCGGCCAGGGAGTTCAGGCCCAAGTGCTGTGGTGCTCCCGCCGCTACGGTGCCCCCGGCGTCCGCACCGCCTACCTGTACGACGTCCGGTTCGCCCTGCCCAAGCGCACCGCGACCCTACGCCAGCGCCTTGCCTTGTCGAAGGCGAACGCCGCCCGCCGTACCTGCCCGGAGTGCCTGACGGATGTTGGGTACGTGCTGCCGCGCCACCTCGGCACCTGCCTCGACTGCGCGGAGGAGGTAGCCGCATGAACGCCCGTACCACCGCACCCCGCCCCCTCACCGAGGGTGAGCGGACAGCCGTAGCCGTCACAGCCACCGTTACCGGCGCGCTCGGCCTGATCGGGTTCATCAACAGCTTCGAGCGCGTCGCACACGCCGCCGGCCCTTCGTTCGGCTGGTTCGCCTGGACGGTCCCGCTCGGCATTGACCTGGGCATCGCCGTGTTCTCGGCACTCGATATCGTGCTGGCCCGCCTCGGCATGCGGGTGAGCTGGCTGCGGTTCATCCCGTGGGGGCTGACCGGTGCGACGGTCTACCTGAACGTGGCCGCCTACCTCAGCGCCCCCGGACCTACCGACTGGTTCGCGGTCGTCGCCCACGCGCTACTCCCGCTGCTGTGGGTCATCGCCATCGAGGTCGGTGCTCACGTCATCCGCAAGCGCGCCGACCTGGTCAAGCCCGATCACATGGCCGGGATCCGCCGTTCACGCTGGCTGCTTGCGCCGATGGCGACCGTTGCGCTCTGGCGCCGGATGGTGCTCTGGGAGATCTGCAGCTACCCCGAGGCCCTCGGACGTGAGCGCGAACGCGTCCTGGCCAAGACGGAGCTACAGGATCGGTACGGCCTGCTCTGGCGCTGGAAGGCCACCCGCCGTGAGCGAGCCCTGTACTACCTCGGCGAGCTGACACCCAAGAACATCCCGATCAAAGCAGAAGCCGTACGTGTCGATCCGGAGAACCTCCCCCCGGCCCTGCCGCCCGCGCCGCGCAAGCGCTCTGCCTCCAACCGCACCCGTACCAAGAAGTCCCTGCCGCCGACGCCGAACGTGGGTGACCTCGTCCCCCTTGGACGACGCGTTGCCGCTGATCTCAAGGCGCAAGGCGAGCCCCTGACCCGTGACCGCCTTCGAGACGCCATTCGCCGCGAAGGACAAAGCATCTCGACCGACCGCGCCGGGGCGCTCCTGTCGCGCCTGAAGAGCGAGGGCTCCGCGAAACAGGCGATGTCCGCACGTGAAGACGAGGCCGCCTGATGACCCTAAGCATCACCGACACGCACATGACCTCGGACGACTGCCCGAACGTGGCCGAACTTCGCGGCCGCCGCTGGAGCGTCACCGGCTACCCCGGACGCACCTTCGACCGCAACCAAGCCATCACCGCCATGCTGCTGGCCGAACTACTGGCTCAGCGCCCGTTCTCGGAAGACCGTATCGAACTGCTCGCCGCCACCTGGCGCGCCGAACTCGGCATCACCGAAGCGGACGGACCGCACACTCCGACCGCCACCGAAGAGCCCGCAGACCGACCGGACGAGCAGCGGTCCGACCGCGCATCGTCCCTGACCGCCACATGGGGCGCGGCCTCATCCGCCAAGACAACGACCGCGCCCCAGGACCCCGCGACCAGCAAGTCAAACGAGGTGCACACATCATGACCCACCAGCAGGACAACCCCAACCACGAGGACGACAAGAACCCGGACCGGTCCGCCGCCCCGGACCACGAGAACGGCAAGGACGCCGACATCGTCCACCTGGACGCCGCCCGCGCGGGACGTCAGCCTCAGAGTCCCGCCGACCGGTCCGAGCCGGACACCGAGGCCAGCCCCGCGAACGCGGACGGACCGGTCCTGGAAGGCGCGGTCGTCCGCGTCGACCAACCCGGTCCGACCGCAGCGGACTGGCGGACCGCGCTGGAGGCCAAGGCACGCAGCCGACAGCCGATCGTCCCACTGTGGCTGCGCTCCCGCGCCGAGGCCGTCGAGAGCATCAAGTGGATTGGCCTCCACTACCTGCACGTGGCTGGATACCAAATCTCCCGCGTACCGCTGTACGGCGGACGACTGACCGCACGCGCCCCGCGAGGGTTCCTACGCCTGGTAGGAGGCGTCATCAAATGGACCTTCGACCTGGAGGGCGAGCCGGTACGTCTGGCCGCCGTCCAGAAGGCCGACCCCGAGGCGTACCTGAAGCTCAGCAGGCAGCGAGACTCTCGCGTACGGCTACGCGCCCTGGTCTCCATCGCCGCCCTCGTCACGTTGTTGATCGCAGGCGTCATCGTGGCCGACCAGACGAACCCCGTGCAGTGGATGGCGCTCGCGGTCGCCATCGCCACGCTTGGCATCCTCGGCAAGCCCGCCGACCGGCCGCTGATCAACCGCGCGGTCGTATCGTCCACGGTCGAGAAGCTGACCAGCGACATCGTCGTGCGCTCCCTGACCGTGCTCGGCATCGCCGGCATCAACCAGGCCATCGCCAAGAACCCCAAGGACGCCATCCGGTTCGTCGCCCCGATCACCCGCGACGGCCCCGGCTGGCGCGCCGACATCGACCTGCCGTACGGCGTCACCGTGGCCGACGTGATGGACAAGCGCGACCGCATGGCCTCGGCACTACGCCGCCCGCTGGGCTGCATCTGGCCCGAGGGCGACTCAACCATCCACGAGGGACGGCTGATCCTGTGGGTGGGGGACAAGGATCTGTCCAAGACCGTCATCAAGTCCCCACTGCTCAAGGCCAGCTCGCACGACGTCTTCAAGGGCATCCCGTTCGGCTGCGACCCGCGAGGCCGCGCCATCGTCGTACCGCTCGTTGAGCAGAACATCCTGATTGGCTCACAGCCCGGCCAGGGCAAGACAGCCTCGGTGCGGGTACTGGCCTCCGGCGCGGCCCTCGACCCGACCGCCGAACTGTGGATCCACGAACTCAAAGGCACCGGTGACCTCGACCCGCACGAACAGAACTGCCACCGCTACGTCTCCGGCATCGAGGACGAGGCCATCGGCTACGCCGCCGACTCGCTGACGCTGCTCCGCAAGGAGGTCATGCGCCGCGCCGCCGCCCTCAAGGCCCTGCCCCCGGACCTGTGCCCGGACAAGAAGGTCACCCGGCAGATCGCCGACAAACGCTCACTGGGACTGCATCCGCTGGTCGCCATCTTCGACGAATGCCAGAACCTGTTCGCCCACGCCGAGTACGGCGACAAGGCAGGCGATGACGCCGAGTTCATCATCAAGCTCGGCCGCGCCCTCGGCGTGATCCTCGTGCTGGCCACCCAGCGCCCGGACAAGGACAGCCTGCCCACCGGCATCAGCGCGAACGTCACCATCCGGTTCTGCCTGCGAGTCGCCGGCCAGCTCGAAAACGACATGATCCTCGGCACGTCCGCCTACAAGAACGGCATCCGAGCCACCGTCTTCCAGCCCAAGATGGACGCCGGTATCGGCTACCTGCTCGGCGCAACCCCGATGCCCAAGGTGGTGCGCACCGCCTACCTGGACACGCCCGCCACGCAACGCATCGCCGACCGCGCCCACGCGCTACGAGCCAGCACGGGAGCACTGAGCGGGCACGCCCTCGGCGAGACGCCTGAGCAGCACGCGCCCACCTTCGACCTGCTCGCCGACATCCTGGCCGTGGTCCCGCCGTCCGAGGCCAAGGTCTGGAACGAGACGATCGTAGATCGCCTTGCCGAGCTGCGGCCCGACGTCTACGGCCCGTGGGAGCGCCTGGAGGGCGGCGCGAAGACGGCCCAGCTCACGACGGCGCTCAAGCCGTACGGCATCAAGACCATGCAGGTGTGGGGCACGCCCGAGGGCGGCGGCAAGGGCGCGAACCGCATCGGTGTAGCCCGAGACGACATCACCACGGCAGTGACACACCGTGATATCGGCAGAGGTTCCAGCGCCGCCTCATAGGCCCCGATCGCCTCTAGACCTAGAGGCAGACCCCTCTAGGTCTAGAGGCCCGCCTAGAGCCTAAAACGGCACTCGACCTGCGCTCTAGTACCTAGACCCTGACCTGCGGAAACCCCGGAAACGGCCCTGGAGGCCCACATGGCCACTGCCATCGCTCTTCTAGCAGTCTGCCTACCGTCAATCACTCTCAGTTACATCATCGTCTGCCTGGCGTGGCCCTGGGGCCGCTGCATCCGATGCCGCCCCGGCGGCAAGAACCGCACGTGCCGCGCCTGCGACGGCACCGGCATGCGGCCCCGCCTCGGCTGGCAGCTCTACGTCTACGCCCGCCGCCTGTACCGCGACGGCAGCCACTGACCCAGTCCCACGGAAGGAAACCCGCCATGTCCGGCGAGACCACCATCACGATCATCGGCAACCTGACCAACGAGCCCGAACTCCGCTTCACCCAGACCGGTACGGCCGTCGCCACCTTCACCATCGCCTCAAGCCCACGCACCTACAACAAGCAGCTTGAGCAGTGGGAAGACGGCGAAGCCCTGTTCATGCGCTGCTCGGCCTGGCGCGACCTCGGCGAGCACATCTGCGAGTCCCTCACCCGAGGCACCCGCGTCATCGCCTCAGGACAGCTCCGGATGCGCACCTACGAGGCCAGCGAGGGCGATCACCGCACCGTCTTCGAGATGACCGTGGACGAGATCGGCCCGTCCCTGCGCTTCGCCACCGCCAAGCCCGCCAGAGCAGCCCGCAAGCCGCCTACCAGCCACAACGGCAGCACGCCCGACACATGGGCCACCACGGCCCCAACGGGCGACAAGCCGCCGTTCTAGCCACGCTCACGCATCACCGGGATACGGCCTCGGCGACCAGCCGCCAAGCACAACCGCCGAGGCCACCCACCCCGATCACGAGGAAAGGCACTGCCAGCATGGCACCCACCAGCACCCGTTCCCATCGCTACACCCGAACGACCGCACCGCGCCCGCCCCTTGAGGACCTCAACCACCTCGGCCGGGGTCGGCTCACGCTCGACGTGCACGCCGCCACCCCATTGGACGCACTCATGCGCGTCCCTGCCGAGGGCTACCGTCTCCGGTTCCTTGCGGCCAAGGAGGCGTCCAATGGGGTGGCCTGACCTGACCCGCGCCGCCCTGGAGGCCGCCGCCCGTGGCTGGTGTGTCTTCCCGCTCACCCCGCGCGGCAAGAAGCCGTTGCGCGGCTTCACCGACTGGGAACAGCACGCCACCGCGGACACCGACCGCATCGCCGCCTTCTGGCCGCACCAGCCGTACAACATCGGCATCGCCTGCGGCCCGTCCCGCCTGGTCGTGATCGACCTCGACCAGCCCAAGCCCGGCGAGCACCCACCCGCCGACCTCGCCCAGCATCACCCGCAGAACGGAGAGCACGTCTTCCGCCTGCTGTGCGCTGAGCATGACCAGCCGTACCCCGACCACACGTTCACCGTCCGCACCCGGCGCGGCGGCACACATCTCTACTTCACCCCGCCTGAGGGTCTACGGCTGCGCAACAGCGCAGGTCACAAGGGCGGGCTCGGCTGGCTGATCGACACCCGCGCCTGCGGTGGCTACGTCGTCGGCCCTGGCAGCCACGTCAGCCAGCCGGACGGCACCGGCCCCTACGAGATCACCAACGACCTACCATCCGCACCGCTCCCGGCCTGGCTCGCCGAGGCGCTCACTCCTGCCACGCCACCCTCGCTCAGCGCCGCTGACCTACTGGCCAGTCTTCCCGATCACCGGCTGACCAAGTACGGCGAGGCCGCACTACGCGGCGAGATCGAACGCGTGGCCACCGCCCGACGCGGCACCCGCAACCGTGCGCTCAACACCGCCGCCTTCAACCTCGGCCAGCTCGTCACACGCGGCGCGCTGCCCGCCGAGGCGGTCATCACCGCCCTCCAGGCCGCCGCCGAGAACGCGAACGCCGGAGGCGATCCGAACCCGCCGCGCGAGATCGCCGCCGTCATCGCCTCGGGCCTGTCCGCAGGCATGAAAGCCCAGCCACGCCGTTGCAGGGCCGCATGAACACCACGCAAGGAGCACCGTCCATGAACGACCGCACATCCACCGGCGCCGCTCTGCTCGACCGACTACGCGCCGCGCTCACCCGCTACGTCATCCTGCCGAGCTCCGAGGCCGCCGACGCTGTCACCCTGTGGATCGCCGCCACCCACGCCCAGCCCGCATGGGCGCACGCACCACGCCTAGTCATACGGGGCCCGGAGAAGCGCTGCGGCAAGTCCCGGCTCCTGGACGTGGTGGAGGCCACCTGCCACGAGCCGTTCATCACCGTCAACTCCTCCAGCGCCGCCGTCTACCGCTCCATCACCGAAGACCCGCCGACCATGCTCGTGGACGAGGCCGACACCATCTTCGGTCCCAAGGCCGACGGCAACGAAGACCTGCGCGGCCTGCTCAACGCCGGGCACCAGCGCAACCGCCCGGCCAAGCGCTACGACGCCGCCACCAACCGCGTCGAAAGCATCCCGACCTTCGCCATGGCCGCACTCGCCGGCATCGGCGCGATGCCCGACACCATCGAAGACCGCGCCGTGGTCATCCGCATGCGCCGCCGCGCCCCCGGCGAGAACGCCGCCCCGTATCGACACCGCCGTGATCGGCCCGCGCTGCGTGATCTGGCCGCCGATTTGAACCTGTGGCTCCGCGCTGACCTGTCCGTCTTGGAAGCGGCAGAGCCCAGCATGCCGGTAGAAGATCGCGCCGCCGACACCTGGGAGCCTCTCGTCATCGTCGCGGACCACGCGGGGGAGAGCTGGCCTGATCGCGCCCGCGCCGCCACGTTGACGCTCACCGCCGAGGCCGACGACAACGGCCAGACCTCAGCCCGAGTGCGCCTGCTCGCTGCGTGCCGCACCGCGTTTGGCCCCGACACCGCGCTACCTACCTCCGTCTTGCTGGAGCGGCTCAAGAGCGACCCCGAGAGCGAATGGGCCGACCACGGCCCTGCCGGACTGACCGCGATGAAGCTCGGCACGATGCTGCGCGAGTACGACATCCGCTCGGGCAACATCCGCTTCCCCAACGGCATGCAGGCCAAGGGCTACCAGCGGGCCGACTTCGCCGACTCCTGGGCCCGCTACTGCCCCGCCCTCGGACCCATCCCAGAGGCCGATGTGGTGCCGATCGACAGGGAGGGCCGTCCCAGCCGTCCCAGCCTCGTCACCGCAGGTCAGAGCGGGACGGCTCCCATCGCCGGGACGGCATGACCCGTCCCGCCAAAACAAGCCGTCCCAGGCTTGACCTGCGGAAATGACCCTGGGACGGCTGGGACGGCTTACCCCTCCACAACCACCTATGAGCACCCTCGGCGACCAGCCGCCAAGCACAACCGCCGAGGCATCACCCCGCACCGATCACGATGCCCGAAAGGCAGTCACCACCATGCCAACGCGCCCCAAGACCATGCTCACCATCGCCGAAGTCCTCGACGAGATAGACGTTCCGAAATCCACCTTCTACCGCTGGTTGAACACCGGCCGCGGCCCGAGGTCTCTGAAACTCCCCAACGGCAAGCGCAAGGTCCGCCGCTGCGACCTGGACGCCTGGCTCAGCACCTTCGAGCAGACCGCAGCCTAGGAAGGGGGCAACATGCTGACCCACGACGTCGTGATCTGGAGTATCCGCAACCGTAAGGGCCGCGCCAAGCCGTACCAGCTTCGATGGAAGGTCGGCACAGAGCCGAAGTCCAAGGCGTTCCTGACCAAGGCGCTTGCCGATCACTTCCGCGCCGACCTGCTCAAGGCCGCAAAGAAGGGCGAACCCTTCGACACGCTCACCGGCCTGCCCGCCTCCATGACGAAGACGGAGCAGGCGACCCTGAGCTGGTACGACTTCTGCCGGAAGTACGTGCGCATGCGCTGGAAGAGCGCCGCCGCCAAGACCCGCGAGAGCATCGTAGACAGCCTCACGGTTGCCACGTTCGCCCTCCTGACCGACGGGGCTTCCGGCCTCTCCAAGAAAGAGATCAGAGCCGCGATGCAGTGGGCCCTCATACCGCGCCAGGAAGATGAGGCGGCCCCGCCTCATCTCGACTACGCCGTTCGCCTACTCCAAAAGGGCACCATCAACGTGAGCGACCTCGCCGACCCCATCGTGGCACGCAAGGTCTGCGAGGAACTCACGCTCACTCGCGACGGCAAGCGCGCCGCGGCGGACACAACGGCCCGCCGACGCCGCGGCCTCAACACCGCTCTTGAATACGCGATCGACCTCGGCGAACTGGCCGAGAACCCGCTCAAGCGAGTCAAACAAAAGAAGGTGGCCAGGGACAACACCGTTGACCGGCGATGCGTGATCAACCCCGCCCAGGCCCGCGAACTCCTCGTGAGCCTCTCCTACGTTGGGAGTTGGCATCGCGGGCGCGGCCGCCGTCTCGTGGCGTTCTTCGCCACGCTCTACTTCGCCGGCCTCCGCCCGGCCGAGGCGATCGGGCTCCGGGAGACCGACTGCTTTCTGCCGGAGGAAGGATGGGGATTGCTCACTCTCGAAGTCACTCGCCCGAGCAGCGGCAAGCAGTGGACCGACAGCGGGGCCGTGCACGACCAGCGCGGCCTCAAGCAGCGAGAGGAGCGCGGGGTTCGGCCCGTGCCGATCCCGCCGGAACTGGTTCACACCCTGCGAGTGCACCTTGAAGAGTTCGGCACGGCCCCGGACGGGCGGCTGTTCCGCAACGAGAGAGGTGGCGTCCTCGGCGCCTCCACCTACTCGCGGGCCTGGGAAGAGGCCCGCCGCTTCGCCTTGACCCCGCAACAGGTCGCCTCACCCCTCGTTGGCAAGCCCTACGACCTGCGCCACGCCGCTCTGTCCACATGGCTCAACGCAGGCGTCGACGCGACGGTAGTAGCGGAGCGCGCGGGCAACAGCGTGGAAGTCCTCCTCAAGCGGTACGCCAAGTGCCTCGATGGGCGCGACAGCCAGATCAATCGCCGAATTGAGGCCGCCTTTGAAACATGATCAAGTTCAATCGGTGCGGATCTGAACCATGCCCTCAAGCGATGAGGGCGTGGTCAGCGAGGGCCCCTTGGGCCCGAGTACCGGAAGCGGGGCGGCGTGCGCCACGAGGCGCTGTTTGACCGTGCGGAGGTGGAAGGCCTTCGCCGATGGCTCGTCGTAGCGGGTCGTGTGAAGTGGGAGGCAGCCTGATCCCGGAGGCGTGGGTGAGGGCGGGAGCAGCCTCGACGACGTCAGGGCGTGCCGGTACTGCCGGACGGTGCGGGCCTGGTTAACGAGCGGGAAAGGTGTACGCGAGGAACCAGTGGTGTAACGCCCTTTAAGGCTTCCACCAGCTCAAATCTGGCGTATATGGGCTGGGTCGCGGTGCGTACCTGCCGGACGGTGTCTGGTGGGAAACTCCTGGGCCGGTTGTCGCGCTTGGCCGGGAGGTCCTGGTGAAGGTCTACGGCGTAGCCAGGGCGCCGCCACGACGCCGAGCAGTTGAGGGAGCAGGCGGCCACGGTACTGGCCCCGATGGGCTTGCGCTTGTCGGAGGCCAAGACCTTGGTCACCCACATCGACGACGGGTTCGTCTTCTTGGGGCACCACATCCAGCGGCGCCGCAAACGAGGAACCCAGAAGTGGACCGTCTACACCACCTATCCGAGCAAGAAGGCGATCAACACGGTGATCGCCAAGGTGCGGGCGCTGATTCACCCAGGACAGCCTGACCTGAGAACCCTGTTGATCCGCGTGAACGCGGTGATCCGGGGCTGGTGCAACTACTTCCGGCACGGCATGTCGTGGCGGAAGATACGGATCCGGCTGCTCAACAACGGCTGGGAGATCTCCGCACTGGGAATCGTCTTGCTGGACGCGGCATCGATCCCGGTCACCCGGTATCGCTGGCGCGCCTGGGACATCCCGACACCCTGGTCACGGCGAACAGAACCATCCCCAGCGGCGTGAACCTGTGGAGAGCCCGGTGCGGTGAAATGTGCGCCGTCTAACTCGGCGCCGGATCGCCCCCGCAGGGGGCAGAGGTTCGGGAGGAGGTGACCTCTGGGCCACCCGCCTTACCTGAACGGGAAACCGGGAGGGGACAAGAGCATGGCGGGAAAGCGCGGAGTGCCGTGAAGACGCCGAAGGCACGGTCGTGCAAGGCCCGCGTGATAAGGCGAAGGCCAGACTGCTTGAAACCCAGTCTCCAGCGGTGCAAACGTTCACACCTCCCGACACGGCGTCTGTTGTCGGGGCCGTCGGCATAGGGCGATTCCGACTTTCGTCGTCTTCAACCCTCCCGGCCGGCGGGCGACGGGCAACGAGCCCGTTCAAGGGGACGGACCGGGACGCCTACGTCACGCTCGATACGTCTGGCGCATAGAGGAATTCGGGATGGCCTACGGGGCGCGAGCCCTAGGGTCACGGAGGGTCCGTAGTAGTCGCAGGAGTCACGCCCTGCCAGGGAGGACGGGAGAGCCGTCCACACGGGCGAAGGGACCCAGGCGCTCAAGATCAAGGAACGGTGAGGTACGCGAGATGCGAGACGCCGCAACCGTGCTGGAGATCAACGAAAAAGAGCGCTGGAGAGCCAGCTGCTACGGAAAGCGGGCACGGCTGGTTCGGAGGGGGGCCGTCGGAAAAGGACCAGGTCAACTGGCACCTCGTCGGCGGCCTACCCTACCGCACGCCGGGTTCGGAGGGCGGGCCGGAGAAACGGACCAGTCGCAAGGCTGGCACCGCGCTTCGGTCCGACCCCACAGAAGGGCTGAGAGGTGGCTTCGGTCAGCAGAAAGCCTCCCCGCGTGCTGCAACAGCGACACGATCTCTGTGGGAGGCAGGCTTAGGCCGCTTCTGCGACGAGGTCTCCGCCGTTGCGGATTGAGCTGTCACGGGATGTAACGCCAGCATGGAGCAAAACGATGATCTCTATGAGATCACCTCTAGTCATGAGAGCTGTCCGTCGAATGCTGATACGTGCCTAATAGCCTTGTTTGTCTACATCGGAAGGCGTTCTCTGTATGAGAGTAGAGGGCTACGGCTTTTGGGCGGACGTATGTGGGTTGTGCGGAAGCCCAACGATTGTCGGTGGCGAGGGATAGTCTGTCGGCTATGTTCAAAAACCCCGAAGCCTACCGTCGTCAAATCCACTGTTCAGGTATCAGCGCAGATAGTGCTTATTGCGGCCCAAATCTGCTCGCACGCGAGTTAGCGTACCCGCCTGGGCCCGCCTGTGCGCACTCGGCTGTAAGTGCGCCCCGGTGCGCTGATGGTGGAAAGACATTAGCTAACCTAGTGCCCTGTTCCATCAAGCTAGACAAGGCGCAGCAATAATGGCGCGCGCACCTAGGACATACGCAGCGGTCTCTCTGTTTTCGGGTTGCGGAGGTATGGATCTCGGAGCGGAACAGAGCGGCCTAGCGAGAGTTGTTTGGGCTAATGACAACGAGCATTGGGCTGTAGAAACGTACCGGCGGAATCTAGGCAAGTACGTTGTCGAAGCAGACATTACGGAGTTACCAGTGCCTGACGTCCCCTGCGATATCTTGCTAGCCGGTCCTCCTTGCCAAGACTATTCCACGTTGTGGAACCACGACGGGCTTAAGACTGCCCGCGGTAACCTCTTTCGGCAGGTTGCCCGCTTTCTCGATTCGCTTCGGCCGGCAGCTTTCGTTGTCGAGAACGTACCTGGGCTGCTATCGGCAAATCACGGAGCTGCATGGGCCTTAGTTCGCCACGCGCTTCGCGCTCCATCGAACTTTGTAGGAGGGCAACGCGACACCCCGGGTCCCCGCTATGACTTATCTGCACAAGTTATCGACATGGCAGATTGCGGCGTACCGCAAAACAGAGAACGACTTATTGTTATTGGCATACGCCGCGACCTCGGCGTTCGCCCGCCTGTGATTCCTGCCCCATATGCGGGCCGCCATATCACAGTGAGGGAAGCATTAGACAGAGACCCTTTGCCGGATAATGCTCCTAACCATGAGCGTGGACTTGATAGTCCGGAAGTGGTAAAACGGCTAGAGATCATTCCGCCAGGCAGCAACTACGAGGTAATACCTCAAGGCCATCCGCTCGCTGTACGGGGGCTAATAAGTCACGTGTATCGCAGACTCGCTCCCGACAAGCCGGCCTACACCATGATTGCGGGCGGTGGGGGCGGAACGCACGGCTATCATCATGCGGAACCGCGCCGACTCAGCAATAGAGAGAAAGCTCGCCTGCAGGGTTTTCCGGACGACTTTATCTTCGAAGACGGGAGCCCCAGGACGCGCAGTTCTGCATACGTGCGCGTGCGCCGCCAAATAGGTAATGCTGTGCCCCCACCAGCTGCGAAAATAATAGTAGAGGCTGTCGCTGCCACATTGATCCAAGCGGGAGTTCATGCGAGGTCGGCGGCAGAAATCCTGGCTGCACGGCGAAGCTCTCAGGGTAAGAAGGGGAAAATCGAGTGACCGTTCCAGTCGATCCCATATCTACTGAACTTCCTGTGGTTAGAGCGCTTCGATCTCTCTCGATCTTCAGCGCAGATCAAGGTGGCGCCTATCGCGAACACTTTGCGCTGCTCGCAGAAACACTGGGCCGTGATATCGACACGAAGCTTGGACGTCATGTGACGACATGGGCGATACAGGCGAACCCCGGTGTGATGATTCTCACTGGGAACGCTGGCACGGGTAAAACCGCCATCGCCGAATGCTATTGCCAAGCCTTGGACCGTTCCCTGCCAAACTCTGATGAGCTTATGGAGGTATCGCCGGGCCGCTGGGTGGTTAAAGATCTATCCGGCCTGCCCTCATCTGCCGCAAGAGAGGCAACCTTACGGCGTGCTTTGATAGATGCGAAGCAGGATTCCGCGCAATTTCTCATCTGCGCCAACGAAGGTGTACTTCGTGACGTGCTCAATGTCCTAGATCTACCCGCTTTCAAAGACGCGGTGGAGCGGGCTCTGCGTACCGGAGCTTTTCAGACGGACGGGGTGACCGTCGTTAATGTCAATCGGCAACGTCCCACTGCCGAAGGGCTTTGGCAGGCACTACTGGATTATCTGACCAGGGAAGACATGTGGGACGGATGTGCCGATTGCCCATTAGACCGCGGGGGGTGCCCTATGCGGAGCAACGCGGCGGCCCTCCGAGACCCTGGTATCCGTGCACAGCTCAGAACCCTGGTTCGTCTCGGGGTGGGTGATGCTGTGCCGACAATGCGAGAGACTCTCGCCATCCTGTCGTGGGCCATAGTCGGCGGGCAAGGATGCCCGCAAGTTAAAGCGGCTGTGAGAGATCTGGACAAGGATGCCTTTCACGCGACAAGCGGATATTTTACGCGGGTGATGGGTGGCGGGCTGTCTCCAGAGGTGGTTGAGCGATCGCCCCTGCTGTCAAGCATCCGTGGGTCCGGCCTGGGAGAAGTCAGCGATCTGGAGATCGACGGATGGTTGCGGGACACTACAGGTGCTCCTGACGATGTTCGACGCTTGGCTGGTGATCCGCAGGTGCTAGAGCAGTCGCCTAACGAGTCTGACGCGCGCGGCCTGGCGGGGAGTAGGTCGCCGCTTGATCGGGTCCGCACTAAGCAGGGCACGATGACTTTTCATTTCCTCGGTGAGACCGTAAGCACCAGCGAAGATCCAACGAAGGTCGAGGACGGCCTCGATGCCCTCGTAGCAGGAGACGGCCAGAGCAATGCACCCGCGCAAATGCTATGGCGCCAGCGCTTGTATTTCGAGGCGGCCCACGTTCTCGGTGGCCATACCGGCGCAGCCCGTAGGTTGTTGAGCTACCGCTACTTGCCGGACTTGATTGAGCTTGCTCACAAGGCTGCGGATGGCGGTGACACGATGCTGGAACTGACGGAGATAGTACGAGGGCTAAACTTCCTTGTCACCGGCTTCTCGAGTCCGCACGAAGGGCTCGTGGTCCCCGATCCCGCTTGTCTCTTCGCTCGAGATCCCGGAGCCTTCCGCCCTGCGCGGCCCTCGCTCGTACACGGCCAAGTCCATATCGACCGGCTTGCAATAGCTGTACCAGACAGAGGTCTGGTTCAAGATCTCCTCGACGTGGACCACGTCGACGTGGACCTCACGGTGGACGATGACCGTGCTATCGCGCTTCGGATTCGTCCTCAGATGTATGAAGCCATTCGTGAAGCGGCTGAATTCCAGGGGCCTGTCGGGCAGGGCGTCGCGGAGATGAACGACCTGAGGGGATTTTACGGAAGGGTGGCTTACGCGTCTGCCGCAGAACAGCACCTGAGAGTAGCAGACCCGGAGTCCAGTCCGCCCGCGCTTGTACGCGTCAACCTGCCTTACTTCTCAAACAAAGGGGCGTCCTGATGGCAATACGACGCCTCGCCCCCGGTCAAATAGCAAAGGCGCTTTTTGGGCTTGATCCAGATAGAGACGAGCGCGCCTCCCAACTGTGTGCTGAGACGTTACTGACGCTGGCGCAGAACAACTATGAGGTCCCAAACGCGACGGATGAGCTGAGGAGCCCAAAGAAACAGCGATTTGCCCTGCGCAGCTTAGCGCTTGGTGTCAACTTTTTAGCTGGCCGTGATACGGGGCGCGCTGGGGACGATTCTATGGCTCCCCAACTCTATGGCAAGAAGCTAGCTGACGGTGATGACTTGCGCAGTAGTGCAAATCTCAAACTTGCACAGGCTGCTCTCCAAGGGCTAATTGACCCCGACACACAAAAGGGTCAGCCTGGAGCATGGCTGCTAAGGCCATTTCATGAATCACTTCTCTGGTATGACGCGCGACGGTCGAGTGCCAATAAGGCGGAGTGGTCCGTCCGGAAAGTTTACATGCGTGGCAGTGGTGTAACCTTGGCCCGTCTGCTTATGGACCCAAGAGATGCAGAAGCTGCCGCAATAGGACGATCCGCCGTCCAAGAGATGAAAAGAGTCCTGACAGGGCCTAGCCCCCTTGCCGACGTGAGCAATCGGCTGGAAGCAGCCCTCCCCTCTAATGAGACGTACACTCGATCGCCGGACACGGAGGACGACGAAAAGGAGTCCTGGGAGCAGGGACTTAGTCCCGTGCTGCAACCGCTAGCATCACGTCTGTGCCGTCATGCTGAGGGCGTCATGCTGCAGGGAGGGGCGAGTGGCCCGGCTCGTCTATGGCAGCTCCGGACAATACTTGCGCTCGACTTAGCCATGCATGCCCTGCAAGTCGTGTGGGAAGCGACGCGGACCCCACACGAGGATAGATATCTTCTGCTGAGTTTCGGTGGTGCAGCTCGCGCGCAAGATAGGGTGCGGCAGCGTTCAGAAGAATCCTACCGACGTGCCAGGATCCGCCTCAGCGAGGCCACGGTGATCACGTTAGCTCAGATGATGCAAAGACTTGCCCGCGAAGGGGTGACGAGTTGGGCTGCTGAGTTCGAGCCCAGAAGTGGTCTTGGAGGGGCAGAATCGGAGAGTGTCGCATCACAGCTGCAGAAGATGCCGGCAAACACTCCCACGGACGAATTCCTGCGTCTGGCACGTTCGGCAGTAGAGGTGGCAGGTTACGGACGTTCAGAAGATGCTTTTAGGGTCTTGTTGGAATCGATCGGGCTTCTTGCTGGTCGGGGAGGTTACCGTTATCTGACAGCATCTCCCGACCTGCTAGGAGCTCTAGTCGGTGCGCTCTCAAGCCGTATGCCTATGTCTAGTAGCGACTTCTTCGCAGCGGTTCGACGGGAATGGGGTTTTGTGGTCAACCAACATTCGGCCGCGGAGACGAGCCTCGCGGGGCAGGTCGATGGCGCGGACCTCGAACGTAACGCGCGACGGGCCGAACACCTGATGAGTGGCGCGGGACTGGCCCTCGGGCTCTCTGATCGAACCACCGTCGTTGGCGAGCGAGCTAAAAGGGGGCAGGCGTGAGCCGTCGACTTGGTTCTGCTCTAGCGGAGCACATCCGAAAGATGGGAGGACTTTCGAAGTTCGTTCTCATCGAAGGGGTGCCTATTTCATTGGCGGGAGGAATGGTTGACGCATGGGATGACGATCTCCCCCATCTAGCCATCGTGTCCTCCACGCCAAACCGTTTCGGATCGTACGCCTTGATAGGGTCGGCGACTGGGCTTCGCAACGGATACCCTCAAGGCGTCGTGCTTGTGCTGTGTGAAGGTCATCAGGTGCCCGACAGGAGCGGCCTTAACCTGTTTGAGAATTTGGCCCCTGGAAGCCTTCTTGACTCTCCAGAAGGGCTGGTTCTTCTAGCTCGGCAAAATCCTCCAGCAGCACTCGATGGAGCTGCAAGGGCGGTTCGAGAAGCCATTATTCGCGCGAACCCCGCCACGCGTCCCAGTGCGGCTGCCGTAGCCGATTATTTCGATCGTCTTGGATCCGGAGGGAGTCCGCTTGCTAGCCTGCCTGTGCTCGGTGCGTTTGCTGACATAGCAACTGGCGATCGAGTCGATGCGGACCGTATCGCCGATAATCTTGCACTTGCTTCTCGCAGGACGAGCGACGAGGTGCTACGGCCGAACGCGTATGTAGACATACGCCGTAGAGCTGAGGCAGTGCTGTCGCGTAGGCCGGGTATCCGAGATAGCGCATCAGCTAAGGCTGCAGCGAGTGAGGTAATGTCACTTCTCCAAGCTGGAAGCGACGCTCTTCTGCAGAAACTGCAGTATGACGAGGCTCGCGAAATCCTTGAGCAGAAAAGCCAAGATCTTACGAGCACAGTTGTCACTCAAATTAGGGATTACCGACTCAAATCGGAACGAGAACAAGGACAAGGTAAGGACCTAGTCTCTCTCCCTTGGGATACATATATTGCCAAGGCAGATAACCTTAAGCGTAGCATGGAACAGCGTGATGCAGCCCGAGAGCTATTGGAGCTTGATGCTACGCAAGGGAATCTTATTTTCGACAAGAGTACACGTTCAAAACTTGAACGCCTCCTTCGCGACAAGTCCGTTAGCGGCAGCAACCCCTCCTGCCCTGAATATGCGTTAATACGTGCAGTCCAGCAGCTTGAGGCGCCGCTAAAACGAATCAAAGTCATTAACCCCCCTTCGGCCACAACTTCTCGTACTCGAACCGCTGCTGTGCGCGCGATAACGCTGGCGTGTGCGCGAATGCGGTTGGGGGGGTTGATGCGTCGACTGGAGCGCAGAGGCGTCGAGATCGACGGATTGCTACTACAGCCCGCGCATATAGATTCTGTAACAGAGTCCTTTCAGGATGCCGATCTCGGTCCTGGGGACCTCGCTGTACTGCGACTGCGTCTGTACAGCGAGGACGGAAGTACGGTGCAGGTCGATTGGCGGCCCGACCTCGATGACGCAGCCCTATTGAGGGCTGCATTGCACTTCGCAGAACACCCTGGCTTGACCTTAACCGTGCAAGGTGAACCCACTCTTAGTTACTTCTGCAGCGCTAATGTCTCAAATACTGGTGCTGTGCCGCCGGCCTTGTCTTCAGTTGCTAATCAGTTATTCGAATTAGCGTCTGGAATCCTTAAGCTAGGCCTAGCTCCCGATCAGCTCCACAGGTGGTCGGACACCTGGACATCCGCTTGCGCCACTGAAGAGTCTCGGGCGAACTCATCGCATGCGGAACAGCTCGCCATGGCAGGCGCGGTAGTCCAGGCGGGGCAATCTGTTGCCCTCACTGGCTTGGCGCCTCTCAAAGCCGAGTGGCTAGCCCAATATCTTGAGGCCTTGTGGGTGCTGCTCGATACTGCCGCCAGCCGAGTAGGTGAGGACACGCCATCAGCGGGCCCTACGGAGCCGCTTGCTGCAACAGCAGAAGGGATTGCAGGCTGTACAGCTTCCCACCATCCTGCCCATGTCAGGATGCGTGCGCGGGACCGGGTTCTGCTGCCTACAAGCGAGGGACGTATCTGGAGCCTCTATGGAGGCAAGGAACGCCGGGACGAGAGCGGACACGCTGGTAGAGCCCTTACATCAGTAATCGTTCGATTGCTGTCTCTTCAGCCTGAGGCGGCAGGCCATCTACGATGCCTTGCCTATGGGCCGGGTGCGGCAGACCTGTTGGTCTCCCAAGCTGTCGAGTTAATCGGTCAGAAGGTCGGCCGCACTACAGTCGCGAAGGTCGAGATCTTTTGCGTAGGACGGGAAGCTTGGTCGCGACCGGGATGGCGAACGCTTGCCACCGCGGACGAGGAGCTGCGGGATAGTCGCGATGTCCTTGAACTGAGGTACCTGGATAGCCTGGAACATGCCAAGAGGACCCTTCAGCCTGTAGGGAGTGCAAGCCCGGCCGTGCACTTGGCGCTGGTGACCGGGATCAGTGATGGCGGCAATCGCCTTCAGATCGAATCGCGTGAAGTCGACGCTCCTGCAGAGGATGTAGAGGTCCTATTCGCTCCACGTACTTCCCAAAGACCCGGGCGAGATCGGCGGATGCTCCTTATGCCGCCAGCCACTACGCCGGCGGGAACCATGTGGCTAAAGCTCCAGAATGCCATCGATGATGACTGGCCTGGTGAAGGGGACCTTTTACAGGTGCCCGAGATTCGCACTGGGGCGATGGATATCGCTGATGCGCTTCAAGAGGTCCACGATCTCGCGCTGTGGGTCGCGACGCTGGATCGCTACGTCACTCGAGACAACCTCGAACAGGCCCTCGGTGCTGATCGGGTAGCGATCCTCCATCAGGAACGGCGACTCGGAGGCGACAGCCCGCTATCTCTCGTACTGAGTCAAAAGTCGGGCGGCCCGGCGGATCGTGCGATTGGGCGCAGTTTACTGGCTGCAAATATCATCTCGAACTTCGATCTCGCGCTAGATATTGGGACGAGTATCCGCCGTGTAGCGAGTCAGGGCTATGGAATCCTCGCTTTAGAAGCAGCAACGAGCGGGGCTGGCATCAATGAGCTCGTGGGACACGTAGTTGCGTTCTCTCTACTCGCTACAACAACGACTCCGTGGCCTCTGCCTCCTGGCTGCCGGGTACTGCTGGTCAGCCTTGATGAGTATCGCCACTGGTTCCCTGGCAAGCGAGCTGATCTGCTGGCCATCGCTCTCGACCCAGCAGAGGGAGGTGTCCATGTCGCGGCGATAGAGGTGAAAGCTCGTCGCAGTGACGAGGTGGATGCCGCTAGCGGAGCTCTTGATCAACTCAATCAGACCCTCGCAGCAACTCGCTGGGCCGCCTATCCAGAACAGGAGTCAGTTCACAGCAGGCTATGGCTAAATCGTATAGCGGAGGCTGCCTACTCAGTTGCGCGGGAGTCTAGATTCAAACTTGATGCACAAGAGCTGCTGGCACTTGAGGCCTTCAGGAAAGGTTCCGGGACACTAGAGTGGGCGGGTGTTGGGCTGGTCTTTGGGCCGAACGTTAAAGAGGGAGATCGCTATTACCCACAAAAAGTTGCTGGCGATATCGTTCCAGTGGTAATACACAGCATCAAACTAACGGAGGACCTACTCAGGAGAGCGACAGAAGTCCGTATCACAGAGCTGCGCACTGTTGAGGCGGCGCGGCCGCCTCTTCAAGGTGGTCGCATCCGTCGACGGCCGGAAGCGAAGGCGAGTGTGGATGAAGGGTCTTCTAGCGCAGAGCTGGTGTCCTTGCCTGTTCATATGCAACGAAACAGTCAGCTAGAGGAAGCGGAGTCCGAGACCCAGGAGGGCGTAGACCGGCCTGAACAGAAGGACGCAGTTTCCTCCGATACAGAGCCTAGCGAAGGTGCTGAGACCAGCTCCTCCGTCGTATTCGTCCAAGAGGAAGCTTTTCGCCCTCCCCTGCTGGGCTGGGATGCATCGACGAGTGAGGAAGTGCGCTGGCATCCCGCAGGATCGCAGCAGGATGAGCTTCAGAACGGCCATATCGAGGTCTGGGGAAGCTCTGGTATGGGCAAGACGCAGTTCACCATGAGTCTCCTAGCGCAACTTGCTCGACATAGTGGAAGTAAGTTCGGTATTGCCGACTTCAAAAATGACTACAGCGACGATGCGGGGTTTCCGGCGCTTAGCGGGGCCGAATTTCTCGACTTGTGGAATGATGGAGCGCCGTACAACCCACTCGCTCTCGCCGAGAATTCCGAGAGGGCCATCAACACCGCCATTATAGAGCTCCGTGACGCTGTTGACGTCGCCACCCAGTCATTTACTCGGATGGGAGTCCGCCAGAGGGCCAAGCTAGAGAAGGCGTTGAAGGCTGCCTACGCAGTGGCCCAGCGAGAGGGGCGGTGGCCGACGCTTCTTCTCCTGCACGATCAGTTGGATGCTGATCTGACTGGTGTCCTGGGTGATCTCACAGGCAACGAGCTTTTTCGAGAGGGGCTGCCTCTAGGCGATATAATTGACCGAAACGTAGTATTTGGTCTCAGCAGAATACCTGGGAACGGACAGACCACCGTGCTAGCGGCAGGTTTTATCCTTTCTTCTATGCTGTTGAAGATACAATCACTGCCGCCTGTTCCCAATACCATTCGATATCTTGCGGTCGTAGATGAGGCCCACCGCGTCGTGCGTTTTAAGGCGGTCGATACAATGATTAGAGAGGGGCGATCTAAAGGGCTCGCTGTGGTTCTCGCCACGCAACAGCCCGCAGACCTTCCCGACGTGGTTAAAACCAACGCTCAGACAAAGATTTGCTTCCGACTTCCAGATGCCACAGTAGCTGCCGTAGCTGCAAGAAAGCTGAATCCCAGCGACTCTAGGCTTTCTGATCAAATCAGAACGCTGGGAGTTGGCGAGGCCCTGGTTAGCTTCGGAGGAGGTCGACCACGTCTTCTGCGTATGACACAGGCGCACCGAGATAGCCCGCAGTTCATCCGCCCAAATGAGCTATGACGAGGAAATCAAGCGCTGGCCGCCCGAGTACATCACGCCGCACGCCACGGACCGGAGATGTAGCCCGAAGTTGGGCTAGTAGTGAAGCGGTACGCGGGCGGATGCAGAGACAGAAAACGCGCGACACTCTGCCCGAGATGGCGGTTCGTCGACTACTTCATAGAGCAGGACTGCGCTATCGAGTAGATGTGCCTCCCCTTCCGGGGTTGCGTCGGCGTGCCGATATTGTATTTGGCCCTGCTCGTGTGGCTGTCTTTATTGACGGATGCTTCTGGCATGGATGTCCCGAGCATGGAGCACGTACTACTCGATCTAATAGTGACTATTGGGCGGCGAAAGTGGCGCGTAATAGGGCCCGGGATAATTCGACAGATGATGAGCTTGCAGCAGCTGGTTGGCGGGTTATACGAGCTTGGGAACATGAAGATGCTAGGAGCGTCGCGGTACGTATAGCTGAAGTCGTGGCGGCACGACGACCAGCAAGGTGCAGGAGGCTGGGCGGCACGGACTAGGCTTACTCGCTTTGGGTGAGCCGCCATTAACGCTGTCCTTTTCGTGCCCGGCTGCGCAATTTTAGGCCTCAGAGAGGCTCTTGATAAGGTTGTGGCATCTCTCCTGAGATTGAGTGAATTCTGGAGTGGATGAATAGCGCTCTCATTGAGCGTGTGGCGGTGCTGACCGCGACCGGCCGAAGAGTCGCAGCGCGGGCAGAAGCCGCCACGAGCGCCGGGCCGGCGCAGGCGGTCCGGCCTTGAAACCGTGGAGAAAAGTCTCATCCGGTCATGACATCACTGCATCGACTGCGCACTGCATCGATCAGTGGAGCTTGAAATAGGCGGACAGAGGCGACGCTGATCAGCGACGGCACGTGCTGGCTGGAGCGCTCACCACTCACGCCTAGGAATCGGTCGACGCATCGGCCATGACCGCCGTGTTGGTGCCTGCGGTCGTCACAAGACGACATTCCGAGCAGTTGCAGGCCCCGCTCTGGAGCGCGAGGCCTTCCGGGCGCCGCCAACCAGTCGCTACCGGCTCAAGGCCCTCGGTCGGGGGGGGGGGGGCTGGTTTCCACGACTGGGGCGGGCTCGATGCCGACCGCCACGAGTTCGTCGCCATCCAGCGCACCACAGGCGATCTCGCATTGATCGTGGCCGCCGACGAGTGATCAGCACCTGGGCGATATAGGGATCTGCTGACCCGTGCCGATCTCAACCGCATCTGGGAAGCACAGGTGACATGGAGCCGCCTCGCCGTTCGAGGCTCAGATGGAAGCTCGATCATGGTCCACAACTGGTCCACAACCAGCGAGCTTCAACGAGAACGGGCGGGACTCCGTGAGACTGGAGGCCCGCCCGTACCTGCGATGTTTGCCCTGGTCAGCGGCCTGAACCGCCGGTCAAGATCGTGTGCCCCCTGTAGGATTCGAACCTACGCACCCGGCTCCGGAGGCCGGTGCTCTATCCCCTGAGCTAAGGGGGCTCGACGAGTGTTAAGGCTACCAGCATCTGGGCACCACTCGGCACCAGATAAAGGTCCTTGAACACTTCTGGTGAAACCCCCCGTGACCGCCCCGCTACAGGTTAACTTTGCGCCCGTGGGCGAGGTTCTTGGGAAAGTACTGGTCGTAGACGACGACGAGGTCATTCGGCAGCTGATCGCGGTCAATCTGAACCTGGAGGGGTTCGAGGTCGTGACTGCCACGGATGGGCAGGACTGTCTCGAGCGGGTGCTCGACGTCATGCCCGACGTCATCACGCTCGACGTGATGATGCCCTTCCTGGACGGGTGGACCACGGCGCAGCGGTTGCGTACGGAGGAGGCCACCAGTCACATCAAGGTCGTGCTCATCACGGCCAGGGCTCAGGACGATGACAGGGTGCGGGGGTTGGGGATCGGGGTGGATGCCTACCTGACCAAGCCGTTCGATCCGGCTGAGCTGATTCAGGTTGTGCGGGATCTGGCGGCGGGGAGTCGGAACTGAGTGGGGCAAGTGGTGTCGGTGCCGGTCCCGGCCAGTCGGGATGGTGGCTGGCGGCGTTGGTCTCGGAGCGTGGGTTTGTGGTCAGGGGTTGGTCCTGTTCCCTGGTGTGGGATTTGTGAGGAAGCGCGGGCGTTTTCTCTGATTTCGGGTGTCTGGGTGGGTTAGGCTCGCGGGCTACTGATCTGGTGGGTTGGGCTTGCGGGCTTCTGTATTGGGCTGGGTTTGGCGCGCGGGCTCCTGATGGGTGGGGTGGGTCGCGGATGGGGCGGATCGAGCGGGCCAGGCTGGCGTACGAGAGGGCCGTTTTTGCCGGTGATGGCGGCGGGGTGGTCGGTGCGGAGCGGGAGCTCGATCAGGTTGAGGCTGATCTCGCGGTGGCTCGGGGGCGGCTGATGCATGCGCGGTTCCTCGATGGGGAGCCGGCTCAGGAGCGGGAGCTGGAGCTGTTCGAGACGGCTGTGCGGCTTTATCGGGGGCTGGGGGATGTTCGGGGGGAAGGCGAGGGGCTGTTCTGGGTGGGGGTGTTTCTGCAGGTGGTTCGGGGGGACCATGAGGCGGCGCGGCCGGCGTTGGAGCGGTCTCGGGAGCTGGCGGAGCAGGCCGGTGACAAGCTGACCCTTTCGTACGCCCTGCGCCACCTAGGCATCGCCGAGCATGTCGCCGGGCGGCTGGTGGGGGCGCGGGAGCGGCTGGAGGAGTCCGTACGGTTGCGGAAAGAGGTCGGGTTCTCCGCTGGGGTGGCGGCCAATCTGGTCGGGCTGGCGCATGTCGCGGTGGACGAAGGGCGGCGGGGTGACGCGGTCGTGTTGCTCGATGAGGCAGAGGTGCTCGCGGAGGGGGCCGGAAGGGTCATGCGGTCCGTAGAGGAAGCGCGGGGTCGGCTCTAACGGGGTCGCTCTAACGGGGTCGGCTCCAACGGGGTCGGCTTCAATGGGCTCTATCTAGCGGTCCCGGACGGCTGTAGGTGCTGCGGCACACGATGGGCGGGCGCGGGCACGTATCCAAACGGGCGTGTCTCTGGCGAGCACGTAACTAACGGCGCGTCTCTGGCGGGCGTGTATCTAACGAGCACGTACGCGGTCCTAGCGGGTGCGGTACGCGGTTGGCGGATCTTCCGTACGCTGGCCGCAACATCTCTCGCGAAAGGCTTCAAAACGTGCGTAGCTCGATTTTCGGTAATCTCGACCCCCAGCAGTTGCCCCCAGGATTCTCCCTGGAGAACGGCAAGATGCTCCGCGTCCAGCTGCCGCAAGAAGTGCTGGCCAAGCAGGGCTCCATGGTGGCCTTCCAGGGGCAGATGGACTTCGACTACGAGGGCGCGGGCGGCCTCGGGAAGTTTCTCAAGAAGGCCATGTCGGGTGAGGGCACCTCGCTGATGCGCGTACGCGGCCAGGGCCTGCTCTATCTCGCTGACAATGCCGACGACATCCACCTGTTCTTCCTGGAGAACGAGGGCATCACGGTCAACGGACGCAACCTGCTGGCGTTCCAGCCGCAGCTCACCTGGGACATTCAGCGGGTTCAGGGGGCGGGGGTGGCGGCCGGCGGGCTGTTCAACACCACGGTCACCGGGACGGGGTGGGTGGCGGTGACCACGCACGGCACGCCGGTGCTGCTCGACGCGGCTCGCATGCCGACGTTCGCGGATGGTCAGTCGGCGGTCTGCTGGAGTACGTCGTTGCAGGTCGGGGTCAACCGGACGATGAAGGCGGGGGCGTTGATCGGGCGGGGGAGCGGGGAGGCCATGCAGCTGGCGTTCAGGGGGCAGGGGTTCGTGCTGGTGCAGGCCAGTGAAGGGCCTCCCGTGGTGACCGCCTCCAAGTAGGGCAAGCTGGACAGGGAATTAGCTAATTGCCATAATGCCTTGGTGCTGGACATCGACCTGGTCAAGGCGCTGGCCAATGACAAGAGGCTGCTGGTCCTGGAGTGGTTGCGTGATCCCGAGCGGCATTTCCCGCCGCAACGCGACGGCGACCTCGTACGTGATGGCGTCTGTTCGCTGTTCATCGCCGAGAAGCTCGGCGTGAGCCAGCCCACCTGCGGCGAGCATCTCAAGGTGCTCGCCAAGGCGGGGCTGATCCGTGGCCGGAGGATCAAGCAGTGGGTGTTCTACCAGCGCGACGAGGAACGGATCGCGGCGGCGAAGGAGTTGTTGGGCAGTGACTGGTGAGCCGTATCCCGCTTACGAGCGCTTGATCGGGGACATGGAGGCCGCGAAAGCGCGTTACCGGGTGATCGACCACGCGCCCGAGGGGCGTACCGAGCAGGTCAGCGCGTTGCGCGGGCACGACGTGTCGCAGGCGGCCAAGTGCCTGATCGTGATGGTCAAGGTAGGCAAGAAGCAGACCCGGCACGTGCTGGCCGTCGTGCCCGGGGATGCCCGGCTCGACCTGCAGGCGGTCAAGGCGCTGCACGACGGCACATACGTGGCCTTCGCCGGCAAGGAGAAGGCCGAGGAGCTGGCCGGGAGTGTGAGCGGGACGGTGTTGCCGTTCAGCTACGACCCCAGGCTCGAGCTGGTCGCCGATCCGTCGCTGCTGGACCAGCCCGAGCTGTACTTCAACGCCGCCCGCCTCGACCGCTCCGTGGCGCTGGCGACCGACGACTACGTGCGGCTCGCGGCGCCCAGACTGGCCGCGATCACGGCGCCCAGACTGGCCGCGATCACGGTGAACGACTGAGCGCTGGCGATCACAGCGAACAACTGGGTGTAGGGGCGGTGTTGGCGCCGTTCCAGGAGGCCAGGAAGCCGAACGTGGTCGAGGCGCCGGGCGCCAGGGTGCCGTTCCAGCTCACATTCCGCACCGTCACCGAGGACCCGCTCCCGCCCAGCGTCCCGCCCCAGATCTGGGTGATCTGCTGCCCGTTCGCGAACGTCCACCCCACCGTCCAGGCGCTCGTCGCCGCGGTGCCGGTGTTCTTGACGGTGACCTCACCCTGGAAGCCGCCCTGCCACTGACCGGTGGCCTTGTACGTGGCCGCGCAGCCCCCCTGCGGAACGGTAGGGGTGACGGTAGGCGTGGAGGTGGGGATGCCGGACAGGGCGTTCACCAGGGCCGGGTACCACTTGTCGGACATCTTCTGGTCGCCCGCGGCGTTCGGGTGCACCCCGTCGTAGGTGTCCGTGCCCGTGCTGAACCCGGCCCACTGGTCGACCACCGTGATCGGCGACTGCTGGGTGGTGGTCGCGGAGGCCCAGGCGGGGATGGCGTTGTTGAAGTTCACGGCTCGCTGGGCGCAGTCCGCGCAGCTGGACGGGTTCATGGGGATGATCTTGGCGACGATGATCTTCATGGCGGGGTTGCTGGCCCGCATCTGGTTCACCATCGTGGTGAACGCGCTGAGGATCGTCGCAGGGGCGATGTTGCTCCACACGTCGTTGGTGCCGAGATGCATCAGGACGACGTCGGGCTTGGTGGCGGAGAGCCAGCCGGTCAGCAGGTTCTGGCCGGCGATGTTGGTGGCGAGGTAGCCGCCGTGGCCCTCGTTGTCCCCGTCGTGCGCCACTCCGCAGCCCTGCGGCGGCAGCGTGCCCACGAAGTCGATGTTGGTGTAGCCGGTGCTCCGGAGGCGGTTCCAGAGCAGGGCCCGCCAGCAGCCGGGGGATCCGGTGATCGAGTCGCCCAAAGGCATGATCCTGGTGGCGGCGGCGCTGGCCGTGGCGGTGGTGGCGAATAACACCGCCGCGGCCAGGGCCAGCATCGCGGCCAGCACGGAGCCGGTCTTGCGCATCGTCTGCTCTCCCGTCGTAGCCTGCGCAGATCGTAGGATCGCGCGGCGGTGACGGGAAGCGGGCGATCATCGCGGAGAGCATGACCTGGGGGGATGGATGTAACTTTCAGCCGTGTACGACAGCGAGGGGCCCGGGGGCGTGGTGCAGCAGCGCCTGGCTGATCGAGCCGATGAGCATCCCCGCGAACTGTCCGTGCCCGCGCGACCCGACCACCAGCAGGTCCGCACCCACGGCCGCCTCTTTGAGCACCTCCACCGGATGGCCGTGCACGACCTCCGCGACCACGTCCACCCCGGGATGCCGGTCCTGGTGCCCGGCCAGCGACTCCTTCAGCCGCCGCAGCACGTCCTGCTCGCCTTCGCGGTCGGCCGGCTCGAAACCGCCGGCATGGGGCCAGGCCCACGCCTGTACGGCACGCAGCCGCGCGCCCCGCAACTCGGCCTCGGCGAAGGCGAACTCCAGCGCCCGCCCGGCTCCGGGCGAGCCGTCGGTCCCGGCCACGATCTCGCCGCGCGGGGAGAGGGGCAACTCGTGGACCAGCACGACGTCGGTGCGCGCGTGCGCCGTCACTCCATAGGCGACCGACCCGACCAGCAGCCCGCGTACACCACCGATCCCTCGGCTGCCCACGACCAGCAGTTCGGCCCCCTCCGACGCCTTGATCAGCGCGGATCGAGGATCGCCCGGCAGCAGCAGGCCCTCCACCCGCACCCGCGGCCACTCCCGCTGGATCCGGTCCTGGGCGGCGGCGAGCACGGTGTTGGCGCCCTCGCGCATCCACCGGGCGACCTCGGCGTAGCGGACGGTCTCTCCGCACACCCACTTCGGCACGGCATGCGCCACGGTCAGTGGCGTCTGGCGCAGCGCGGCCTCGGCCGCTGCCCAGGCGGCCGCCTCCAGGCCGGTGCGGGAGCCGTCAACCCCCACGATGATCACTGTGCGTAACACTCCACCTCGGCCCGGCGCGACGCGATCCCCTTCGCCTCGGAGTCACGGGTGCACGCGCGCTCGGACTTGCTGAGCCGCAGCGTGCCGCAGACCGACACGCCGGAGTAGGTGCGGCAGTCGAGCTGGTGGTCGGCCTCGCCGATGCGGTACATCTCTCTGACCGCCGCACGGCATTTCGCCTTCCCCGTGTCGGAGTAGCGGCACTGGGCGATCATGGTGTCGTACTGCTCTTGGCTGACTTCGTGCTGATCCATGCCGTCCCCGGCGGCTGCGGTTGCGCCGGACGCGGCCATCACGACGAGTAGTCCTGCGACAGCGGCGATTCTTCTCATGTTCCCCCTGATGGGGACCGTACCGCTCAGGGCGATCGCCAAACCTCGCCGTGCTGGTTTGGGCCGGGGCCCGGCGTGGGTACGATCACCGCCGTCCAACGCGGGAGCCCGGTGTGGACCGGGCTGAGAGGACGGCTGACAGCCGCCGACCGCCAGAACCTGCTCCGGATAATGCCGGCGAAGGGAGTTTGCGCGATGAGTGGCGCGCGCTTTTCCAAGACCTACCTCGGTGACCTGAGGGTGCCCATGAGGCAGGTGCGACTGTCCGACGGCTCGGCGGTCACGCTGTACGACACCTCGGGCCCGTACACCGACCCCTCCTTCGAGCCGGACCTCGGGCGGGGGCTGCCGCGCCCGCGTGAGCCGTGGATCCGCGAGCGCCGGGAGGCGGGCGAACCGGTCACACAGGTCGGGTGCGCCCGGCGCGGGCTGGTGACCAGGGAGATGGAGTTCGTGGCCGTGCGCGAGGGGGTCGCGGCCGAGTTCGTCCGGCAGGAGGTGGCCGCGGGCCGGGCCATCATCCCCGCGAACGTCAACCATCCCGAGTCCGAGCCGATGATCATCGGCCGTAACTTCCTGGTGAAGATCAACGCCAACATCGGCAACTCCGCCGTGACCTCCTCCATCGAGGAGGAGGTGGAGAAGATGACCTGGGCCACCCGGTGGGGCGCCGACACGATCATGGATCTGTCCACCGGTGACGACATCCACGAGACCCGCGAGTGGATCCTGCGCAACTCGCCCGTCCCGGTCGGAACCGTGCCCATCTACCAGGCGCTGGAGAAGGTGAAAGGCCGTCCCGAGGCGCTGTCGTGGGAGGTTTACCGCGACACGCTGATCGAGCAGTGCGAGCAGGGCGTCGACTACGTGACCGTTCATGCGGGGGTGCGGCTTTCGTACGTGCCGCTCACCGCCCGCCGCAAGACCGGGATCGTCTCACGCGGGGGCTCGATCATGGCCGCCTGGTGCCTCGCGCACCACCGCGAGAGCTTCCTGCATGAGAACTTCGCCGAGATGTGCGAGATCCTGGCCCGCTACGACGTGTCGTTCTCGCTCGGCGACGGGCTCAGGCCGGGGTCGATCGCGGACGCCAACGACGAGGCCCAGTTCGCCGAGTTGCGCACGCTCGGGGAGCTGACCGGGATCGCGCGCGAGCACGACGTCCAGGTGATGATCGAGGGGCCGGGCCACGTGCCCATGCACAAGATCAAGGAGAACGTCGACCTGCAGCGCGAGCTCTGCGACGACGCCCCGTTCTACACGCTCGGCCCGCTCGTTACCGACATCGCCCCTGGTTACGACCACATCACCTCGGGCATCGGGGCTGCCATGATCGGCTGGTTCGGCACGGCCATGCTCTGCTACGTCACCCCCAAGGAGCACCTCGGCCTGCCCGGCAAGGACGACGTCAAGACGGGCGTGATCACGTACAAGATCGCCGCCCACGCCGCCGACCTCGCCAAGGGCCATCCGCGGGCGCAGGCGTGGGACGACGCGCTGTCGGACGCGCGCTTCGAGTTCCGCTGGGAGGACCAGTTCGACCTGTCGCTCGATCCCGGCACGGCGCGCTCCTTCCACGACGAGACCCTGCCCGCCGCGCCCGCCAAGACCGCGCACTTCTGTTCGATGTGCGGGCCCAGGTTCTGCTCGATGAAGCTCAGCCACGACATCAGGCAGGCGGGTTACGCGGAGAAGGCGGCCGAGTTCAGGCGGCTCGGCGGCGAACTCTACGTCGAGTAGCCCTTTGTCCAATGTCCAGAGTCGTGACCTGGACAAAGATCGCTGGAGCCTGCCGCTCTTCCGGTGGCAACGTGGCAGACATACCCGGTACGAGATGTCGCCGGGATGCCCATGATCACCGGAAGAGGGGGATTCTTCATGTCCATCCGCAACCGTGTGGCGGCCTTCGCCGCCGCGTCCGTCGTCGCCGCGGGCCTGGGAGTCGGGCTCGGCGCCGCCCCGGCCTCGGCGGACGTCCACCGGGGTGTGGCCGGGTGCTTCGCCTGGTCCTATGGCGACGGCAACTCCTCGGTGACCGTCTACTGGCACAACCGGTGCAAAACCAAGCACAAGCTCAAGATCAAGTACAGCCTGAGCTGGACCACGAAGAACTACACGGCGGTCGTCGGGGGCAACGGCAAGGGGCACAAGAAGTTCCAGACCGCCTCGATCGTGTCCATCAAGGACGGTGGCCGGGCCTGACCCGGTGTGTGTCGCCTCCCGGGCCCGCAGCGGGCCCGGGAGCTACTTCACGAAACCCTGTGACCTGAGCCAGTCGCGGGCCACCAGCACGGGGACGCCGCCGTCCACGTCCACCTTGGCGTTGAGCTCGCGGATCACGTCGTCGGTCAGCTTCGCGCTGATCGGGGCGAAGAGCTTGGCGATCTCCGGATGCGCGTCGGCGAGTTGGCGCCGCATGGTCACCGCCGCGTTGTACTGCGGGAAGAAGTGCCGGTCGTCCTCCAGCAGCACCAGGTCGAGCGCCTTGACCCGGCCGTCCGTCGTGGTGACCATGGCCATGGCGCACTGGCCGCTGGCGACCGAGTTGTACAACACGCCGACCGACACCCGCTTCACGTTCCCGGCCGGCACGTCCTTGCCGTACTGCAGGCCGTAGCCCTTGAGCATGCCGAGGAAGCCGTCGTCGCGGCCGAAGGTCTCGTGGTCGACGCAGTACGTACGCTGCCCGACGGGGATCTTCGTCATGTCCGACATCGTCTTCAGCCCGTACTTCTCGGCCGTGGCCCGGGTGACGCCGATCGTGTAACTGTTGTTCAGCGGGGCGGGGGGCAACCAGACGATGCCGTTCTCGCGCAGGTCCAGGTCGCGTACGGCGTCATACTGCTGGGTCGGGTCCGGGATCGGCTTGGACTGCCCGAGGTAGGTGACCCAGCCGGTGCCGGTGTACTCCCACATCAGGTCGGCGTCGCCGCGGGTCAGCGAGGCGCGGGCGTTCACGCTGCCCTGCACGTTCGTCTGGTCGATCACGTCCGCCCCGGCGGCGGTGAGGGCGAGCACCGCGATCTTGCCGAGGACGAGCTGCTCGGTGAACTCCTTGGACGTCACCCGCACCGTCGTGCCCTCCAGCGCGGGTATCGGCCGGATGCTGCCCGGCTCGACCGGCGGCACGAACGACGAGGCGGGCCGCAACCCGCACGCCGTGACGGCGAGGAGGAGCAGCACGGCCATGACGACCCTCACGACAGACCCTTCGGAGACAGGAGACGTTGTGCGAGCCCGCCCAGCCAGTCGATGATCAGCGCCAGCACCGCGATCAGCACGCACCCGGTGATCAGCACCAGGCTGCGTTGCGTGCTGACGCCCGCGGTGATCAGGTCGCCGAGCCCGCCTGAGCCGATGAACGCCGCGATTCCGGCTGTGCCCACGTTGAGCACCAGCGTGGTCCGCACCCCCGACAGGATGATCGGAACCGCCATCGGCAGCTCCACCTTGAACAACACCCCCGCCGCCGACATGCCGATGCCCCGCCCGGCGTCGATCAGCCGCGGGTCCACCTGGTCCAGCCCCACCATCGTGTTGCGCAGCGTGGGCAGCAGGCTGTAGGCGAACAACGCCGCCACCGCCGTCCAGAACCCGATCTGGAACACCACCGCCAGCAGCACCACCATCCCCACCGCCGGAGTGGCCTGGCCCAGGTTGACCAGGGCCAGCACGAACGGCGTCGCCCTGCGCAGCCCGCGCCGGGTGAGCAGCACGCCCAGCGGCAGCGCCACCACCAGCACCAGCACGGTCGAGAAGAAGACGAGCTGGATGTGCTCCCATGTGCGCCTGAGGATGAACGGCAGGCTGAGCGAGCCGCGCTCGATGCCGTCGAGCGGCACGACCTGCGTGTAGACGACCATGGCGACGCCCACGGCCAGGTAGCACAGCGGAGGCAGGATCACGTGCCACGAGCGGCCGATCCGCGGTTCGGGAGCCGTGGACTCCTTGGCGGCCGCGCTCTCGACCGTCACTGGGCCTCGCCCCTTCGCAGCCTGCGCTCGCGTTCGCGGGACTTGATGGAGGCGATCGCGTTCTGCACCGTGGCCAGGGACAACGCGCCCGCGTACGCCTGCCGCCTGCCCACCACGGGGACGACGTCGGTGTCGGCGTTGAGCAGCGCCTCCAGGGCGTCCTGCAAGGTCATGCGGTGCCCGATGGCGCCGGTGACGCGGTCGCCGGTCGCGCCGATCGGTCCGCTGCGCTCTTCGAGGTCGGCCTGGTTGATCCATCTGAGCGGGCGCCGCATGCCGTCGGTGATCAGGGCGTACCCGCGTCCGTCGCGCTCGATCTCCTGCCGCAGCTCCTCCGCGTCGGTGCCCTCCGAGGTGTGCACGACCTGGTCCAGCTCGATGTCGCCCACCTTGGTCAGGCGCAGCAGCCGCATGGAGGAACCGGCGCCGAGGAACTGCTCGACGTAGTCGCTGGCCGGGTTCGTGAGGATCTCGGCCGGCCTGGCGTACTGCACGATGTGCCCGGGGCGTTGCATGATCGCGATGTGGTCGCCGATCTTGAGCGCCTCGTCCACGTCGTGGGTGACGAACACGATCGTCTTGGCCAGGTCGTCCTGGAGGTGGAGGAGCTCGTCCTGGAGGCGTTCGCGGGTGATGGGGTCGAGGGCGCCGAACGGCTCGTCCATGAGCAGCACGGGCGGGTCCGCCGCCAGCGCCCTGGCCACGCCGACGCGCTGCTGCTGCCCGCCGGAGAGCCGGCGCGGGTAACTGTCGCGGAACGTGGCCGGCTCCATGCCCACCAGCGTGAGCAACTCGTCCACGCGCTCGGAGATGCGCTGTTTGTCCCAGCCGAGCATCTTGGGCACCTGGCCGATGTTGGCGGCCACGGTCATGTGGGGGAACAGGCCGGCCTGCTGGATCACGTACCCGATGTGCCGGCGCAGCCGGTCGGGGTCGATGTCGCGGGAGTTCTGGCCGCCGATGAGGATGTCGCCCGAGCTGGGCTCGATCAGCCGGTTGATCATGCGCATGGTGGTGGTCTTGCCGCATCCCGAGGGGCCGAGCAGCACCACGATCTCGCCCGCGGGGATGTTCAGGTCCAGCTCCTGTACGGCGGGCGCGCCGCCGCCGGGGAACACCTTGGTCACCTTGTTCAGCTCGATCGGCACACCGCCGGCGGGCTGGTCGTCAGGCACCCGCGCCTCCTGTCGCCGGCCGCTGCCGCTGAGTCGTGAACCGTCCGAGCAGGACGAAGAAACCGTCGAAGAGGAGGGCGAGGATCGCGATGCCGATCGTCCCGGTCAGCGTGGAGTTGACCGCGTTCGCGCCGCCCAGCCGGGCCAGCCCCGAGAAGATCTGCTCACCCAGCCCCGGCCCCGAGACGTACGCGGCCACCGCCGCGATGCCCATGGCCAGTTGCGTGGCGACGCGGATGCCCGTGAGGATCACCGGCCAGGCCAGCGGCAGCTCGATCCTGGTCAGCGACCTGCCCCGGCTCATCCCGATGCCGCGGGCCGCGTCCACCAGCAGGGGATCGACGCCCTGGAGGCCGACGATGGTGTTGCGGATGATGGGCAGCAGGGCGTACACGACAAGTGCGGTCACGCTGGGCGCGACGCCGAGGCCGAGCGGGGGGATCAGCAGGCCCAGCATGGCCAGGGACGGGATCGTGAACAGCACGCCGGCGATGGCCGTGGCCAGGGCCGAAGGCCGGGGGCGGCGGTAGGTGGCCACGCCTATGAGGACCCCCAGCACGGCCGCTATCAGGACGCACTGGGCGACCATGCTGGCGTGCTGCAACGCCTCGAAGACGATGAGATCCCATCTGTCCTCGACGTACTCCCACAGGTTCATCCCCCAAGACTTAACCGTGAACGCACACCTCAAACACCCCAACTGTCACTTGCGTAACATGCCCTACGACTCCGAGGAAAGTGCTCGGAGGAGCAGGTCGGTGAGCTTGTCGAGATAGCCGGGTTCCGCCTCCACGGCTCGTACGATGACCCGCCAGTAGACCGGCGCGGCGATCAGGTCGAGCGCGATCTCCACATCGAGGTCCGGCGGCAGCTCGCCGCGCTCGATCGCCCGCCGGAGCATCACCACCGTACGCTCGCGTTTCGGCGCCCCGGCCATGACCTCGACGACCTTGCCCAGTTCCGGGTTGCGGGCCATCTCGGCCACCAGGTCGGGCATGATCCGCGAGAACCGGGGATGGGTCAGCCACTCCGTCACCGTGTCGAGGGACGCGCGCAGGTCGCCCCTCAGCGAGCCGGTGTCGGGAACCCTGACCTGCTCCCCGCTGAACTCGGCGATCACCGCGATCGCCATCTCCTGCTTGGAGGCCCAGCGGCGGTAGAGCGCGCTCTTGCCCACGCCCGCCCGTTTGGCCACGGCTTCCATCGAAAGCCGCGCGTAACCCTGCTCGCTCAGCTCGTCGAGCACGGCTTCCGTGATGGCCTCGGTGACCGTCGATTGCAGCACCGCTGCGCCGGTGGGGGTGCGACGTGACATGGGGAGCAGTCTACCGATTGGACGGGACGGGCCCGTTCCGCGTAGAGTCTCGTCGGGACGGTACCGTATCGTCCGATAATGGTGGGAGATTCTCGATGAAGGCGACTGAGCTCGTCGACCACGCACTGAAGCTGCTGCTGGACAAGGACATGGCGGCCTTCGCGGACCTGTGGGCGGAGGACGGCGCGATCGAGTTTCCCTTCGCGCCGCCCGGATACCCGCCGCTGGTCGAGGGGCGTGCGGCGATCCGGGAGTACATGCGCGGCTATCCGGACATCCTCGACGTCCGGGAGATCGTTGAGCAGACTGTGCACCAGAGCGTCGATCCCGAGGTGGTGATCGCCGAGTTCGAGGCCGCCGGCATAGTGGTGCGCACCGGCAAGCCCTACCGGCTGCGGTACATCGCGGTCATCACCGTGCGCGACGGCGAGATCCAGCACTACCGCGACTACTGGAACCCCCTGGCCGCGGCCGAGTTGATGGGCGGCTCCGAGGAGCTGAACACCGCTTTCGCCGGTGACGTCCATGCCTGAGATCCTCGTCATCGGCGCGACCGGCACCACCGGTTCCAGGGTGACCGCCCTTCTGCGGGAAGAGGGCGTACCGGTCCGGCCGGCCACCCGCCAAGATCTCGCCGGATATGTACGCTTCGACTGGGCGAACCGGGAAACCCACGCACCCGCGTTGTCCGGTGTACGGGCGGTCTATCTCGTCGCCCCCATCGGGGTGGCCGAACCGGCGCCGCTGGTGGAACCCTTCCTGCACGAGGCCGTGCGCCAGGGTGTCGAGCGCGTGGTGCTGCTCGGCTCGTCCGCGGTGCCGGAGAGCACGTCGGGGGTCGGCGCGCTGCATCGCCTCGTCCGCACCATCGTGCCCGAATGGACGGTGTTGCGGCCGTCGTGGTTCATGCAGAACTTCACCAGGGAATCCCTCGCGCTCAGAACGCGCGACGGCGACATCCTGTCCGCCACGGGGAAGGGCCGGGTGGCGTTCGTCGACGCGGCGGACATCGCCTCCGTCGCCGGCCGCGCGCTGACGGCGGAGACGCCGCACAACACCGAGCACATCCTGACCGGTCCCGAGGCGCTGAGCTACGACGACGTCGCCGGCATCATCACGCGGCACGGCGGCGGGCCGGTCCACCACCGGGCCGTCACGGCGGAGGAACTGGCCCGGCACTTCGCCGGGCACGGCATGCCGCCGGATTTCGCCGCGCTGCTCGCCGGGCTCGACGCCGACATCGGCACCGGCTCGGAGGACCGGGTCACCGACACCGTCGAACGCGTCACCGGGCGGCCTCCCCGGAGCTTCCAGGCGTTCGTCGAAGGCGCCGGTGACGCGTGCGGCTCCCTGAGCAGGCGGTCGAGGACTTCGCGGTGAGGCGCTGGAGGCCCCGTCACGGCTCCAGGGAAAGGACGAAGTCGGACATGCCGGCCAGCCACCGGTCGGTGTCCTCTGCCTTGAGGTGGACGAACTCCGCCACCTCCGGATGCGGGAAGATGTGGAAACGTTCGGCGTCCAGGCCGTCGATGACCGACGTCGCGACGTCCGCCGGGTCGAGGATGGGTCCCGACGCGTACACCGCCTTGAAGGCCAGGTGGTCGGAGCCGAGGCCCTTCTCCAGCATCGCCGTCCGCACTCCGAGCGGGCACAGGACGCTGACCTTGATGCCCTTGGGGGCGTAGTGAATGGCCACCCACTCGGCGAACGCGACCGCCGCCGCCTTCGTCACCGCGTACGGCGCGTCTCCCGGGCAGCTGAGCAGGCCCGCGGCGGAGCAGGTGTTGAGGAGGTAGCCGCCGCCTCGGTCGATCATGGCGGGGATGACGGCGCGGGCGGCGTACACGTGGGCCATGACGTTCACCGCGTGCAGGTCGCGCCACTCCTGCTCGGATGCGTCCAGGCCGTGGGCGGCGCTGATGCCGGCGTTGGAGCAGAACAGGTCGACAGGGCCGAACGGGGTGTCGGCGAGGCCGGCCACCTGCTCTTCTGAGGAGACGTCCACGTGTACGGGGACGGCCCGGGAGCCGATCTCCTCGGCCACGGCGGCGGCGCCCGCCTCGTCGAGGTCCGCGACGACCACGCCGGCCGCACCCTCGGCGGCGAACCTCCGGGCCAGCGCACGGCCGATTCCGCCGGCCGCGCCCGTGACGACGACGACCTTGTCTCGTACCCGCATGAGCACTCCTCAGCTCGTACAACATGAATCTACTGCGGTGGGGTCTGCCCAGATGAGAGGTTTCTCATCTGTGCTTCAGCGTGGTCTCCTCGAAGGGCGTCATGGTCTAGCTCATGAAACATCGGGGCATGGTGATCATCCTCGTCCTGGGGCTGGCGGCGGCGGGGTTCATGTCGGTTCAGCTGGTGCGGGCGGCCGACGAAGGGCCTGATCTGGGCGGGCCGGTGGTGGTCTCGCGATCGCCGGCGGCCTCGACCTCGTCGATGGGGCGGAGCGCGGAGCCGTCGCCCAGAGCCGGCTCGACCGGTAAGAGCGCGGAGCCGGGTGAGGGCGAGCGCCCCGCGCCGCGCAAGACGAAGGCCGAGCCGGTCAAGCCGCCTTCCCCGAGACCGGGGGGCGGCGACGATGACGACGATGGTGGTGGCGACGATGACGACGACGATGACTGATGGGGTGGCCGCATGCGGATGAGCGCCCGTGCCCGGATCGTGGGCTGGATGCTCGCCGTCGTCGGCCTCGCCCTGTCAGTGGCGATCTTCGCGACCTGGACCATCCTGCTCGCTCGGCTCGACGATCGCATGAAGGCCGAGCTGGGCAACGAGGTCGACAAGCTCCGCCTCTACGCCGACACCACGCGCGACCCGCGTACCGGAGGGCCGGTTACCGACGTCGCGGCGCTGATGACCGGATACCTGCAGCTCAACGCGCCCGACAGATGGGAGACCTTCTTCAGCATCGTCGACGGGAAGGCCCACAAGGTCACGTTCATCCCGCCGCCCGTCCCCATCGACACCGACAAGGCGCTGGTCGCCCGGATGGCCACGGCGACCCGGGTGGATCGCCGGGAGATGGAGACCGCCAGCGGAACGGTCCAGTACGCGGTGATACCGGTGTCGGTGTCCGGCGATCGACGCCAGGGCCACTTCGTCGTGGCGATCTTCTACGACCTGCACCGCGCGGAGATCGTGGAAGCGGTGCGCGTGCTCGGGTTGTCAGCGCTGGCGGCGATGGCGCTGGCGGGGACGGTCGGATGGTTCGTGGCGGGGCAGGTGCTGGCGCCGGTCCGGCTCGTCAGGCAGACCGCCGAGCAGATCAGCGACTCCACCGATCTGACGCGCCGGCTCGAGGCGCCGGGCGACGACGACGTGGCGGCGCTGGCGGCCACGTTCAACCACATGCTCGACCGGCTGGAGCAGGCCTTCGTCATACAGCAGCACTTCATGGACGACGCCGGTCACGAGCTCCGCACGCCGATCACCGTCATCCGCGGTCACCTGGAGCTCATGGGCGACGACCCGGACGACCGGGCCGAGACCCTCGCACTGGTCACCGACGAGCTCGACCGGATGAACCGCATCGTCGACGACCTGCTCACCCTCGCCAAGGCCGAGCAGCCGGGGTTCCTGGCGCTCGACAACGTCGAGCTCGCCGACCTCACGGTCAGCGTGGTCGCCAAGGCCCGCGCGCTCGGCGAGCGCCGGTGGCGGGTCGACGAGGTGGCCGAGGCGCGCCTGCCGGCCGACCGGCATCGGCTCACGCAGGCGCTCATGCAACTCGTGGCCAACGCCGTGCGCCACACCACCGACGACGACCTGATCGCCGTCGGCTCCGCCGTCCGCGACGGCCACGTCGATCTGTGGGTACGCGACAGCGGCCCCGGCGTCGCACCCGCCGAGCGTGAGCGGATCTTCGGCCGGTTCGTACGCGGCGCCGGCCGCACCGGAACCCACGACGGGGCCGGTCTCGGCCTGGCCATCGTCAGATCCATCGCCCAAGCCCATGGAGGCAATGTGAAAGTGACGGAGGCCTCGGGCGGCGGGGCCTGTTTTGTCATGTCGCTTCCGCTGTGGGAGCTGTGGAGGCTGCATTGAACCGGATTCTGATCGCCGAGGACGAAGCCAGGATCGCTTCCTTCGTGGAGAAGGGGCTGCGGGCCAACGGCTTCGTGACCGCCGTGGTGGGCGATGGGATGGCGGCCTACGACCTGGCCAGCGCGGGCGGGTTCGACCTGCTCATCCTGGACATCGGGCTGCCGCTGAGCGACGGGTTCACGGTGTTGCGGCGGTTGCGGGGGTCGATGGTGACCATTCCCGTGATCATCCTGACCGCCCGTGACAGCGTCACCGACACGGTCGCGGGGCTGGAGGGCGGCGCCGACGACTACATCGCCAAGCCGTTCGCCTTCGAGGAGCTCCTGGCCCGCGTGCGGTTGCGGCTGCGGGCCGACCGCACACCCGAGGTGACCGTGCTGCGGGTGTGCGATCTGTCGCTCGACCTGCGAACCAGGCGGGTCTATGTCGGTGACCGGGCCGTGGACCTGTCCACCAGGGAGTTCGCGCTCGCCGAGATCTTCTGCCGGCACCCCGACCAGGTGCTGACGCGGGAGCAGTTGCTCAGCCACGTGTGGGGGTTCGACTTCGACCCCGGCTCCAACGTGGTGGATGTCTATGTGCGCTACCTGCGCCGCAAGATCGGAGCCGACCGGATCGAGACGGTCCGGGGCACCGGCTACCGCATGAGAATCGCCTAATCGTCACCTCACCGCCGCCTCACCCCGCCCCCTCAAGCTATTACCAAGGGCACTACAGAAGGAGCGGCCGTGATATCCGGACTGGTGATGGACCTCGTGGCGATCATCGTGCTCGCCTACGGGCTCTACTATCGGCGACATCATCGCCGTGACCTGCTGTTCGCCTACATCGCGCTCAACGTGGGCATCTTCGCGGTCGTGTCCCTGCTGCTGGTGCAGCGGATCGACATCGCCATCGGCTTCGGCCTCTTCGGCGTGCTCTCCATCATCCGCCTGCGCTCCAGCGAGATCACCCAGCAGGAGATCGCCTACTACTTCATCGCGATCGTCCTGGGCCTGGTCAACGGCATCGCCGCCGCCTGGCCCATGACAGCCCTCTTACTGAACGGGATGCTCCTCGTGGTGATGTACATCGCCGACCATCCCGGCCTCCTCGGCCGCACGCGCCACCAGGTCGTGACGCTGGACGTCGTACACGCCGACCCGGACATGCTGCGCGTGGACCTGGAAAGCCGCCTGCGAGCCCGAGTCCTGCACTGCGTGGTCACCCACGTCGACTACGTACGAGACGTAACCGTCGTAGACGTCCGCTACGTGGCGCCGAACGCACGGATCGGGGTGCGGTGATGCGCGATGGTCGTGATGCAGAGGTTGGGGATCGGCTTCGGAGGGTGGCGATGACCGAGCCGTATGCGGATGCGTTGCTTGCCGGGGTGGCCGCAGGGGCGTCGGCGATCGGGCTGGAGGACGTGCCGGAGCTGATGAGCCGGGTGGACTGCAAATACATCGTGACGTCCTCGACCATGGCAAGACTCGCCGCCGAGTTGGGGGACCGGTTCTGCGTGTTGCAGATCGAAGGGCGGCGGCAGTTCCGCTACACCTCCACATACTTCGACACTCCTGGCCTGCTCACCTACCACCAGCACCGCCAGGATCGGCGGCGCAGGTTCAAGGTCCGCACCCGTACCTATCTCGACGGGGGCGGCCAGTGGCTGGAGCTCAAGCTCAACGGCGCCCGGGGCAGCACGGACAAGCACCGCATGCCCTATGACGGCGTGCGGAGCCAGACGCTCACGCGGGAGGCCCTGGACTTCGTACGCGACACGTTGCTCCGCGAGCTGCGCCTGATCGCGCCGGAGACATTGGAACCGGTGCTGGCCACCGACTACAAACGGGTGACGCTCATCGACCGATCCGGCGCGGCCCGCCTCACCTGCGACACCGGCCTGCTGTGCCGTGACGGCGAACGACGTGCGCCGGCTCGCGGGGATCTGGTCCTGCTGGAGTCGAAGTCGGTGGACGGGAAGGCGATGGTCGACAAGGTGCTGCGCGGGATCGGCGTTCGCCCGGTGAACGTGAGCAAATACTGCCTCGCGGTCGCCGCACTCCGGGACCAGCCCGCCAACCGCTGGCACCCCGTACTGCAACGCTATCTCGCTCACCGCCCGAGCCCCCGGCGACCAGTCCGCGCCCATGGCCGAAGCGAATGGCAGCCCCAGGTGGGTGGGTTGGTCTGACCGCCACAGGGACCACAGGCTTTACCCTCTGTAGTCGTTGAGGGCTGGCATAGTGATCGGCCATGGACGTCGACAGGCGGCAGCTGATTGATGCAGCGGACCTGGAGCAGATCACCGACGAGGTTCGGGTGGCGGTGGCCGTCGGGCGTCGCGACTTCGAGCAGATCGTCAGAGGCGTGATCGAGACCTGGAACGACGAGATCGAGGATCCGGAAGTCCTTGAGGAGACCGTCAGGGAGGTCGCCGTACAGGAGTTCGCCCGACATCTCGCTGCGCAGGCCGACTGGCCTCCGATCACCGACTGCGATCGGTTGAGCCTGACCATGGCGGACCTGGCCATGGCGGGGATCTTGCCTCGGGAGCACTACACCTGCTGCTTGTCGTGTGGGCTTGGGGAGATGGGGCGGGAACTCAAGGGGCTGTCCTGGGCCCGGGGTTACGTCTTCTACCACGAGCAGGATGCTGAGCTGGCGGTTGACGGTGGTGGTGTCTATCTCGCCTTTGGGCCTAATGATCTTGAGGGCGTTGAGGGCGTTGAGGGCGTTCGTGGTGGGTGGGGTGGTCGGGATGGTGAGCGTGATGAAGGGATCGGGATCGAGATTGTTGGGGTGCTGAGGCGGCGTGGGCTGGATGTTGAGTGGATGGGGGATACGCGGCAGCGCATCCGGGTGAGGGTGAACTGGCAGCGGCGGCGCTTCGGATGGTTGGCGGAGTATCCGAAGGACGAGCATCCAGAGGCCGGCGGGCTCGGTGAGGTCGAGGTCGGTGGCGTTGGTGAGGTCCGTGATATCGGTGACGTCAGTGGGGTCGGTGACATCCGTGAGCTTGAGGCCGGTGAGGCCTCCTGAGGCCAGTGAGGCTTGCAGGGATCAGCCGATGGTCATGTCAGCGCAGGGGTGTCGGGACTTGTTGCTGGACGTCACCTCGCCCCGCGTGCGAGGTACTCGGCGGTCTCCAGTCGGTCCATTACCGCGCCCGGTGCGGGCGGAGGGGTCGCGCTTCGGCGGCGTACCAGGGATTTGGCTGATGGGCGATGAGGGGTGGGGGTTTGTGTCGACTCGCCTGCTGCGACCTGGGGGAACTCGACACGGGGACTTCGTGGTGATAGGCAGGGACTTGACCAGCGACTTTGAGTAGTGGTTGCCGGCGGATGGTTCATTGGCCCGGGGTGAAATGCCTGGGAGTTATTCGGCGGAACGTACTGCCTGCGGCTAAAAGGGATATTCCTCATGCTTGAGCGCATTCATGAGATATCAGGTGTCTTGCTGGATGCGGATGAGTATCTTGATGACTTCTGGCCGAACTTTCGGAAGATTGATGATGTGTTCTGGAAGCTTGAGCGGATCCAGAGTTTTCGGCAGGCGGGTGAGCCTAGCTGGGTCGCGATGATGGAGGGCGATTGGGATCGTTCGCTCAAGCTGATCGACGACGGGCGTGGTGCGGTGGGGGAGGGCGCATCTTCTGCTGAGAGGTTCGTACGTCGGCGAATTCGGATCGTTGAGCAGCCGGTCACGCCCTACCTGCAGTGGGAGATGCATGTTCTGGCGTTGAGGGTTGCGACCGCCGAGCAGGTGCGGGTGCTTGATGCCGGTGAGGTGGCCGAGATCGAGGTGGGGCGGCGGTTGCCGGAGTTGGTCGTTCTCGGGACTGTGGTGATGTACGAGGTGACGTACGACGACTCGGGGACGCATAGTGGGGCGCGGCGGATCGATGATCGGGAAGTGATCGCCGCCTGTCGGGGAGAGCTCGACAAGATGTTCGCCGCAGGTGAGGACTTTCGGGGGTATTACGAGCGGGAGATCGTGCCGCTCCCCGCTCCTCGAGTCACCGTTTGAGGTGATCGGGGTGGTGCCCATCTGTCGAGTCTTCTCGGAGGCGGTGGGTCACTGAGCGGCGGTTGGGTGTGGACGGGCCGTGGTCGGTTGGGTGCCCGGACCATGATCCCGTTGTGCGGCTGTCTGTCAGGGACGAGCCGAGAAACCCCACTGCTCTGTGGGCGTCGGCGTCGCAGATGAGCGGATGTGCGCCTGGGGTGCTCCGGTGGCAGCCGGTTCTTGGTGGTCGGCTGTTCTGCCGGGCTAGTTGAGGTGATCAGGGCGGCGGTCGTCTGGGGTTGAGGGGCGCCGTTGTCCGCGCTGCGCTTCATGCGGGACCCCGCAGGACCTCAAGGGGCGCGGTCGTCTGCGCTGCGCTTTAGGACCCCGAGGGGCGCGGTCGTCTGCGCTGCGCTTCAGGACCCCGAGGGGCGGGCGGCCGCCGCGCGGGGCGGTGTCCCGCCGAGTGGTGGATCAACGATCTCGCCGTGCGCCGCCTACCTGGGCAAACAGGGCTGAGTCGGGGAGGAACTACACCACTCTGCGGGACGTCACCGTCTGCGGGCTCTTCGCCTGCGGCCGAAGGTGGCCGTCGTCTGCTCTTCGTTTGGGGTGAGGGGCGCTGTTGTCTGCACCTCGTGTGGGGCGGGGGCGAAGTCATGTGGGGTTGCGGGGCGAAGGCGTGTGGGGTGGCTGGTTCGGGGGGTGGTGTTGTCGGGCGATTGGTGGGGGGTGGGTCAGCCGTTTGGCTGGTTGGTTTATCAACCGGATGGGCGTGCGGTTGGGGGATGTGTGAGCTGGTGGGACGTTGCGACGCTGGAGGGTGTCCAAGGAGAGAAGGTCTGTTGTGGGGAAACGTGGTTCGCGTCCTGCTGTTGCGCCGGTGTCTGATGAAGCGTTGGGGCATGAGCGGAGCCTTAGGGCGTTTCGTACTATGAAGGTGCTTGTTGGGGGTTATGTCGGCCTTAGTGTGCTTGCGCTGGTGGTCGCGTACCTGCTTCGGCGTGATCCTTTGCTGGTGAGCGACACGGTCTGGGTGCGGGGTGTGATCGTCGCGGTCAGTTCCCTGGTGATGTTCGCCTTCGTGGTCGGGGTCTCCAGGGGGCGGCGGCGGGCCTACCTGCGGCTGAGGATCGTCTCGGGGGTCATGGTGGTGGCCATCGCGGTTCTTGTGTCGCTGCCGGGGTTCTTGCCGGCGTGGATGAGGGTTGAGCAGGGCGTCTGCGGGGTGCTTCTCGTGGGGGTCATCGCGATCCTGAACGGTGGGTACCTGCGGTCGGTCTTCGCTGGAGGGTAGAACGGTGCTGGTGCGGCCAGGCCCCAGGAACGGGAGGGTGCGGATGGGTGGTGGGAGGGCGCGCTGGTCCTTGGCCATGAATGTCGTGCCGTACGGGCTGCTGGCCTTCCTGGTCGTCGTCACCGTGATCAGTAAGTGGTCGGCAGGGACGTCCCTGGTGGTCGATCTGGTTCTGTGTGCGCTGATCGCGGGGTGGATGTTGTGGTTCGTCACGTTGCATCCTGGCTGGCACGGGCGGACGCCGTTGATGATGGTGTTCTTCGCGGGGCAGATCGCGGTCATGGCGGTGCTGGTGCTCAGGGATCCGTGGTTCGGGTTTTTCACGCCCGCGGGCTATATCTACGCGTTCAGGCTGCTGCAGCCGCCGTGGCGGCGGGCGGGTGTCGCGGCAGTGGCGGTGGTGGCGGGCACGGCTCAGGCCTACGGGGTGGAGAAGGACACGCTTGAGGGTCTGCTCACGTACATCGCCGTCGTGCTGGTGAATGTGGGGCCCATGTGTGCTTTCGAGTGGTTTGCTCGGCGTGCCGGGCGGCAGTTCGATGAGCGTCAGCAGGCGCTGGAGGCGGCACGTGAGGCGAATCGCCGGCTGGAGCTGACGCTGGCGGAGAACGCGGCCCTCCACGAGCAACTGGTGGCGCACGCGAGGGAGGCCGGTGTGCATGATGAGCGGGAGCGGATGGCGCGGGAGATTCACGACACCCTGGCGCAGGGGCTGACCGGCATCATCACCCAACTGCGCGCGGCCGAGCACGCCGGTGACGACGCGGCGGGCCGGAGCAGGCACACCGAGGCGGCGATCAAGTTGGCCGTGGAGAGCCTGTCGGAGGCGCGCAGGTCGGTGCACGCGTTGCGTCCCGAACCGCTGCAGACGGCCCGGCTGAGCGAGGCGCTCGCGGGGGTGGCCGGGCGTTGGTCGGCGCTGCACGAGATACCGGTCGAGGTCGTGACGACCGGTACGGCGCGGCCGATGACGCTGGAGACGGAGGTCGCCCTGCTCAGGACCGCGCAGGAGGCGCTGGCGAACGTGGCCAAGCACGCGGGCGCGACCAGGGTGGGGGTGACCTTGTCGTACCTGGAGCACGAAGTCGCCCTGGACGTCCGGGACGATGGCAGAGGATTCGATCCGGGTCGGCTCGGGGGCGGTGCCGATGGTGCGCGGGTGGATCGCGGTGGGTTCGGGGGCGGTGACGATGGCGTGCGGGTGGATCGCGGTGGGTTCGGGGGCGGTGACGATGGCGTGCGGGTGGATCGCGGTGGGTTCGGGCTGGTCGCCATGCGGCAGCGGATCGAGGGGTTGTCGGGGAGACTGCAGGTGGAGTCGGAGCCGGGTGGCGGCACGGGGGTTTCGGCCTGTGTTCCTGTGGAGGTGCAGGCGGGATGAGTGGGGCGATCAGGCTGGTGATCGTTGATGATCATCCGGTGGTCAGGGATGGTTTGAGCAGCATGTTCGCGCGGGATCCGGAGTTCGAGGTGGTCGGTGAGGCCGCCGATGGGGCTGAGGCGGTCCGGGTTGCCGAAGCGTTGCGGCCGGACGTGGTGCTGATGGATCTGCGGATGCCCGGCATGGATGGAGTCAGCGCGACGAGGGAGTTGGTACGGAGGGGGAGTGGGGTGCGGGTTCTGGTGCTGACCACGTACGACACCGACAGTGACGTGCTGCCCGCGATCGAGGCGGGTGCCACCGGTTACCTGCTCAAGGACGCTCCCCGCGACGAGCTCCTGCGTGGGGTACGAGCGGCGGCGCGTGGGGAGGCGGTGCTGGCACCCACGGTGGCGGCGCGGCTGATGGAACGGGTGCGCGGGTCGGGCGCGGGGCCGCTCTCCCAGCGGGAGCTCGAAGTTCTCCAGCTCGTGGCGGCCGGAGCCACCAACCGGGAGGCGGCGGCCAAGCTGTTCATCACCGAGGCCACGATCAAGTCCCACATGATGAACATCTACGCCAAGCTCGGGGTGAGCGACCGCGCCTCTGCCGTGACCGAGGGGTTCAACCGGGGGCTACTCGTCCCGAGGACGCAGACGGAGCAGCCCCGGTGAGGATGCGGACAGCGCCGGGGGCTGGTCGTCCTGAGGACGCAGACGGAGCAGCCCCGGTGAGGATGCGGACAGCGCCGGGGGCTGGTCGTCCTGAGGACGCAGATGGAGCAGCCCCGGTGAAGGCGCGGACAGCGCCGGGGGCTGGTCGTCCCGAGGACGCAGACGGGGCAGCCTCGGTGAGGATGCGGACAGAGTCGGGGGGTGCTCGTCCTGAGGACGCGGACAGAGTAGGTCTGACGGGTGTCTATGGGTGGGCCGTCAGGACCTCCAGGGTCACGGGTTCGGTGAAGTGGCTGTCGGGGGTGGTTGCCAGGAGCGCGTCGGTGAGGGCCTGCTCGAAGGCGGGCCGGCGGTCGGCCAGCAGGCGGCGGAGCGGTAGCGAGGTCGAGTACAGGTAGCCGATGATCTGGTCCACGGTCCAGGTCCGCTCGTACTCGTGCACCAGCCGCGTGACGTCCCGGAACCGGGATCGGGCCAGCACCGCCTCATGCGGCTCGCGCACGGTTCCTGAACGGGCGGGAAGCGGGCCCAGGAAACGCTTCTGTACGTCTTCCACGACGTGCCGCCAAGGCGTGTATGCCAGCGCCAGGCAACCATCGTTGGCGATCACCAGGCCGCCCTCGTCCTCCACCATTCCGGCCAGCGCTTCCAGGGCCCGCGTACGGTCCATCCAGTGGAACGAGCGGCCCATGGTCACCAGCCGGAACCGCCCGAGATCACCGGGTAGGTCCGCCGAGCCGCCGTGGACCCAGGTGAGGTTGCCGGCCTCGGAGAGTGCCGCGGCCTCGGTGAGCATGTCCGGGTCGGGGTCCATCCCGATCGCCTGCTCGACGTGCCCGGCGAGGGGAATGGTCAACTGGCCGGTTCCGCAGCCCAGGTCCAGCAGCCGGCCGGTGCCGTCCAGGGAGAAACGGTGGATCAGGTCGTCGAAGAACGCCTTCGGGTAGCCGGGACGGAAACGCGCGTAGAACGCGCTCGTCCCGGCGAACAGGCCCTCAGAGGTCATGCCTGGGATTACAGGGGGAGGCCGCCGGTGGCGCTGTTGGTCGAGCCGGTCGCCTGGTAGGCGGCGATGGTGCGCTCCGCGATGCGCATCTGGTGGATCTCGTCGGCGCCGTCGGCGAAGCGGGCCCAGCGGGCGTGCTGGAACATGTTCGCCAGCGGCGTGTCCGTCGAGTAGCCGAGGGCCCCGTGCACCTGGATCGCCCGGTCCACGATGCGGTTGAGGCTGTTGGCCACGAAGTGTTTGGCCATGGACACCTCCGTACGGAAGTCCTCGCCCTTGTCGATCTTGGAGGCCGCGTGCAGGACCATCAGCTTGCACTGGTAGAGCTCCATGGCCGAGTCGGCGATCAGCCACTGGATGCCCTGCTTCTCGGCCAGCAGGGAGCCGTGGCTGTAGCGGTTGAGCGCCCGGTCGACCATCATGTCCAGGGCCGTTTCCGCCTGGGAGATCCAGCGCATGCAGTGGGCCAGGCGGGCCGGGCCCAGGCGGTACTGGCCCAGACGGTGGCCGTTGCCGCGCCCGCCGAGGATGGCGCTGTCGGGCACGCGCAGGTCCTTGATGACGATCTCGCTGTGGCCGGTGGAGCCGTGCATGGTCTCCACCTCGCGCACGTCGTTCCAGCCCGGGTTGGGCAGGTCGATGAGGAAGGCGGTGTTGGCGCCGCGCGAGCCCTCCGGCACGTCCGGCTCGGTCCTGGCGATGAGGATGGCGAAGTTGGCCCGCCGGGCGTTGGAGATGAACCATTTGTGGCCGTTGATGATCCACTCGTCGCCGTCCTGGACCGCCTCGGTGCGGATCAGGGTGGGGTCGGAGCCCGCCACCTCCGGCTCGGTCATGGCGAAGCAGGACATCTGCCGCCCGTCGAGAAGGGGGCGGAGGTAGGTTTCCTTCTGCTCGTCGGTGGCCCAATGGAGGAGGGTGTGCATGTTGCCCTCGTCGGGGGCCTGGCAGTTGAGCACCCACGGGCCGATGCGGGTCTTGGCCGCCTCCGACTGCACCATGGCCAGCTCCACATGACCCAGGCCCATGCCGCCCCACTCCTTCGGCATGTGCGGCAGCCAAAGGCCCTCCTCCTTGGCGAGGGAGCGGAGGTGGAAGATCACGCGGAGGTATTCGTCGCGCTCGCCCTCCTTCAGGTCCTCCATGGCGGGAACGACCGTGCCCTGGATGAAGGTACGGATCCGCTTGCGGATCTCCTCGTGCTCCGGGGCAAGGGTGAAATCGATGGCCATGCTGGTGTTACTCCTTATGAATCCGCTGGGTAGTGGCAGGCCAGCCAGTGGTCCTCGCCGATCTGCCTGATCTGGGGTTCTTCGTCGGCGCAACGTGCCGCCGCCCGAGGGCAGCGGGTACGGAAGCGGCATCCGGTGGGCGGGCTGACCGGGGACGGAGGCTCGCCGCTGATCAGCGTGTCGGCGGGAGGCAGGTCCATGCCGCCGCCGGGGATCGAGGCGATGAGCGCCCTGGTGTACGGGTGCGCCGGACGGCTGATCAGCTCGGCGCCCGGCGCCAGCTCGCACACCTTGCCCAGGTACATGACCATGATCCGGTCGCTGACGTTCTTCACCACGGCCAGGTCATGGGCGATGAAGACGAGCGTGAGCCGGTAACGGGCCTTGAGGTCCTCCAGCAGGCCGAGGATCTGGGCCTGTACGGAGACGTCGAGGGCTGAGACCGGCTCGTCGCAGATCACCACCTCCGGGTCGAGGATCAGGGCCCTGGCGATCGAGATGCGCTGGCACTGCCCGCCGGAGAACTCGTGCGGCCGGCGTACCGCCGCCGTCGCCGGATCGAGCCCGACCGCCTCCAGCACCTCGTCCACCCGGTCGTCCGGGAGGTTCCACACGCGCGGGCCCTCGCCGACGATGTCGCGGACGCGGCGGCGGGGGTTGAGGGAGGAGATGGGGTCCTGGAAGATCATCTGGAGGCGCTGGCGCGTTTTGCGCAGGGCCTCGCCGCGCAGGGCGGTCAGCTCCACGCCGTCGAGCCGGACGGAGCCCGAGCGGGGCGGGGGGAGCTGGACGAGGGCGCGGGCGGCGCTGGACTTGCCGCAGCCTGATTCGCCGACGATGCCCAGCGTCTCACCGCGCGCCAGGTCGAAGCTCACCCCCGACACCGCTCTGACGATACGGCCGCGGCCCGCGGGGAACTCCACGACCAGATCCTCCACCCGCAGCAGCACCTCGTCACGGGGACGGAGGTGAGCACTTCCGCTACCGGCCACTGGTCTCAGCCCCTTCGGTGACGTTCTTCTGAGCAGCCTCGGTGGGATCTCTGGGGAACCAGCAGGCGTACTGGTGGTGGCCGTCCTCGAACAGGGGCGGAGCCTCGTGCGAGCACCGCTCACGCGCGTAGGCGCACCGCGCGCGGAACGCGCACCCCTGCGGGAGGTCCACCAGGTCGGGCGGGCGGCCGGGGATGACGCGCAGGCGGTGGTGGACGGGGTCCGTGAGGCGGGGCGCGGCCTGGAGGAGAGCCTCCGTGTACGGCATCCGCGCCCGCGCGAACACCTCGGCCGCGGGGCCCCGCTCGACCACCTTCCCGGCGTACATGACGATCACTTCGTCGGCCCACCGCGCGACCACGGACAGGTCGTGGCTGATCAGCACCACGGCCATGTCGCGCTCCTCGCGCAGCCGGTGCAGCAACCGCAGCACCTGGTCCTGGATCGTCACGTCGAGCGCCGTGGTGGGCTCGTCGGCGAACAACACGTCGGGGCGGCACGACAGCGCCATCGCGATCGTCACCCGCTGCCGCATCCCGCCGGAGAGCTGGTGCGGGTAGCGGCGCAACGTGCGTACGGGGTCGGGGATGCCGACCGAGGCCAGCAGCCGCACGGCCTCCTGGCGGGCCTGCTTGCGGCTCATGCGCAGGTGCACCCGGAGGGGTTCGGTCACCTGGGTGCCGATGGTGCGGACCGGGTTCAGCGCGGTCATCGGGTCCTGGAACACGGTTCCGAGCTTGAGGCCGAGGACGGAGCGCATCTCGGCGGGGGTGTAGGTGGTCAGATCTTCGCCGGACAGGTACACGTTCCCGCCCCGCACCGAGGTGCCGGGCAGCAGGCCGAGGATCGTGCGGATCAGCATGGACTTGCCCGACCCCGACTCGCCCACGATGGCCAGCGTCTTGCCGCGTTCGAGGGTGAAGGAGACCCCGTCCACGGCCTTGACCAGGCCGCGCGGCGTGACGAAGTGCGTACGCAGGTCCTCTGCCTGCAGGAGGACGTCGCGGATCGGGTGGGTGGCGGCGGGAATGGCGGGGGCGGCGGCCTGGCGGACCGGCTCCAGGCCACTCTCACGCACGTCCGTCATGGACCGCAGCCGGTCGCCCACCAGGTTGAACGACAACACGGTCAGGAACATGACGATCGAGGGGGCCAGCACCACGTGCGGCGCGGTCTCCATGAGGGTGCGGCCCTCGTTGATCAGGCCGCCCCAGGTCGGCGTGGGCGCCTGGACGGACAGGCCCAGGAAGGCCAGGCTGCCCTCGGCGACCACGACCACGGCCATGCCGATGAAGGCGTACGAAGCCGCGGGAACGGCCACGTTCGGCACGATCTCGCGCCACAGGATCCGCCGGTCGCGGGTGCCCAGGACGCGGGCGGCCAGCACGAACTCGCGCTCGGCGAAGGTGAGGGTGGCGCCCCGGATGAGGCGTACCCAGGAGGGCACCCCGAGCACGCCGAGGACGATCAGCACGTTGCGCAGGTTCGCCCCGGCGAAGGCCACCACGGCCAGCGCGAACACCAGCGCGGGGAACGCCTGCGCCACGTCGTTGAACGCCATGATCACTGCGTCCGCGGCCCGCCGCCGGTACCCGGCCAGGATGCCGAGCGGCGCGCCGATGCCCAGGCCGAGCAGGACGGCGCCGACGCCGACGCCGAGGGAGACGCGGGCGCCGTACACGACCCTGCCGAGCACGTCGCGGCCGAGGCCGTCGGTGCCGAACGGGTGCGCCGCGCTGGGCCCCGACTGGGGCGGCCCGGCCAGCGTCTCGTCGTAGCGGCCGATCGGCAGGACGTCGGCCAGGAGCGCGGCGAGCAGAATCAGCCCGATCCAGCCGGCCGCCAGCCAGAATCCGAGCCCGAGTCTCCTACGCACGCCGGATCCTGGGATCGACGGCGGCGTACACGAGGTCCACCACGAAATTGACCACCACATAGCCGACCGAGATCAGCACGACGCCTCCCTGAACCGCCAGGTAGTCGCGGGAAAAGATGGAGTCGACGATGAGCCGCCCGACGCCGGGCAGGCCGAAGAGGGTTTCGATGATCACTGTGCCGCCGATGAGCGCGCCCAGGTTGAGCCCGATGGCCGTGATCAGCGTGATCGCCGAGGGCCGCAGCGCGTGCCGCCACACGATGCGGCGCGGCGACAGCCCGCGAGCGCGCGCCAGCGTGATGTAGTCCTCCTGGAGGGTGGCGATCATGTCGGTACGCAGCAGCCGCGCGTAGACGGCGAGCTGCCCGCACCCCAGCGTGATCGCCGGCAGGATCACGGACGTGAGGTTCCAGCCCAGGTCGAGCGAGATGGGCGTCCAGCCGGTCGCGGGCACCACGTGCCAGGTGACCGCGAACAGCAGGATCAGCACCACGCCGAGCACGAAGACGGGCGTGGACAACAACGCGAAGCTGAGCGCGGTGAGCACCTGGTCGAGGGCGCGACCGGCGCGCCGGGCGGCGGCCACGCCCACCGGGATCGCCAGCCCGAGCGCGATGATCTGCGCGACGACCAGCAGCTCCAGGGTGACCGGCAGCCGCTCGGCCAGCTCCGCGCCGACGGGCATCCTCGTGATGTAGGAGGTGCCGAAGTCGCCGGTGGCAAGCCCGCCGAGCCAGTCGAGGTAACGCACGAGCAGTGGCTGGTCCAGCCCGAGCTCCTGGCGGAGTTGCGCGCGGGCCTCCTCGGTCGCCGACAGGCCCAGGATCTGCGTCAGCGGGTCGCCGGGCAGCAGGTTGAGCAGGACGAAGGAGAGGAAGGTCACCACGACCAGCACCAACAGGAGCCGGACCAGCCGGTGGACGACGATCACCGTTCGCTGACCCAGAGCTGGGCGAACGGGTGGAACGGGATGGGTGAGCCGCTCAGCGGCAGCCCCTTCTCGCCGTCGGGCAGCACGTGCTCCCCGATGCCCCGCACCTTGGTCTTGGCGATGATGGCGCCGGTGCTGAGGTGGTCGATGAACACGTACGGGACCTGGTCGCGCAGCCGCTCCTGCACGGTGGCGTACGCCGCCTTGCGGGCGGCCTCGTCGGGGTTCATCCGCCCGGCGTCGAGGGCCTTGCTCAGCTTGTCGTCCTTGAGCCTGGTCATGTTGAGCGATATGGCGCCGACGGGCTTGGCGTAGCCCTGGTGCATCCAGATGTACTCGCCGTCGGGGTCCTGGGCGGAGAACTGGGTCCACACGGTGGCGGAGAAGTTGCCGGTGATGGCGCGGTTGATCAGGTCGGCCTGGTCGGCCTGCTTGATCGACACCTCGATGCCGGCCTTGCGCCACATGTCCTGGGCCAGCTCCACGCCCTGCATGGTGTTCGGGTCGGGAGTGGAGATCAGCTCGAAGCGGATCGGGCCCTTCTCCGCCTCCACCTCCTTGACCAGGGCCGCGGCCTTGGCCGGGTCGTAGTCGGGGTAGCCGCCGGGGGCGTACCACTTGGAGTCCTTCGACCAGGGGCCGTCGGCCGGCTCGGTGAGCCCGCCGCGCAGGGTCGAGATGACGGTCTTGCGGTCCGTGGCGTAGGCCATGGCCCTGCGCACCCGTACGTCGTCGAGCGGGGCCACGGCGGTGTTGAGCAGGAACATGTACTCGGCGACGGCCATGCCCTGCGCCCGGTGCACGGTGTAGGTGTCCTTCATCGCGCCGAACTTGGTCAGGTCCTCGTCACGGGAGGTCCCCATGGCGTCCACCCCGCCCGCTTCGAGGGTCTGGGCCCTGGTCTGGCTGTCGGGCAGGATCCTGAACTCGATCTCGTCCAGGTAGGGCAGGCCCTGCCGCCAGTAATGCGGGTTACGGGTGACGACCATGCGGTTGTCCGGCACGTACTCCTTGAAGATGAACGGCCCGGTGCCCACCGGCTTGAGGCTGGCCGTCTTGGGGTCGGCGAGCGAGGAGGGCGGGACGATCATGCCGTTCTGCAGGGCCAGGTAGTAGGGGAAGGGCACCCACGGCTGGTTCAGCTTGACCTTGACGGTCATCGGGTCGGCCAGCTCGAACGACTTGATCGGGACGAACACCGCCGCGGTCAGCGGCGAGACCTTCTGCGCCTCCAGGTTGGCCTTGACGATGTCACCGGTCAGGGAGATGCCGTCAGAGAACGAGATGCCCGACCTGACCTTGATCGTCCACTCGTCGTAGGTCTTGTTAGGGGTGATCGACTCGGCCAGGTACGGCTTCCACTCGCCGTCGGCGGCCACGGCCACCAGCGGTTCGATGATCGGAGTCGTCATGCTGTAACTCTGCGCCGCGAACTGGTCGGTGATCGGGTTGAATCCGTTGGCGTCCGCGCTGAGCGCGTAGACCAGCCGTCCACCTTGGGCGGGCCCCGTCGCGGGCGCGCTCGACTGCGGTGCCGCGACCGGCCGCTGACCACTGCAGGCCAGCATGACCAGCGAGGCCAGCAACAATGTGGCCGGCGTTCTCCAGCGTTTCATCACATCTCCTCCCGGCAGATCCCCCCGAGAGCAATTTCACCGATAGTACTATCGGTGAAATTCCGCACAAGTGCCGCGAGACAATCGTTACGAGGAGGGAGGGGGAGCGATGACGAGCACGCCGCTCAGCCGGAGCGAGGCCAAGGACCTGACCAGACGCAGGCTCATCCGCGCCGCGCTGGAGATCCTGGACGAGGAGGGCGAGGCCGGTCTGACCACGGTCAAGGTGGCCAAGGCCGCCGGGATCGCGCAGTCCAGCTTCTACGTGCACTTCAAGGACAGGCAGGAGCTGCTGCGGGTGCTCGCCGAGGAGGGCGGCGAGCGGTTGCGCGGGTCGATGCGGGAGGCGCGGCGCAAGGCCCGCGAGGCCCCGGACGACCTCGAACGGCACCGCGAGACGTTCCGCATCCCGCTGGAGTCCATCTGCCGGCACCCCGAGCTGCTGCGCATCCAGCTCAGGGCGCGGCACGACCCCTCGTCCTCGCTACGGGACTTCGCCGTGGAGACGGCGGCGGCCTATCGCGACCATCACGCCGCCGACCTGGCCGCGCTCGGCTACACGGCCGACAACGAGCGGGACAGGCAGCGGCTGGAGATGATCGCCGAGGGGATCAACGCGGCCACCAACGCGCTGGCGATGGGGCACCTGGAGGGGCGCTACCCCGATCTGGACGAGGCCGCCGACATCCTGACGGCCCTGTCGAGAGGTGCGCTCCGGCTGCTCAGGTCCACCTCGGGCAAGCCCGCCGGCGAGCCTTCGGCCGGCCCGCAACGCGGAGGCCGTCCAGATCCAGGATGACTTCGCTCAGAGTCCCACGCCGGCGGCCAGCGCGGACACCTCCCCCTCGGTCAGCCTTCCGTCCGCGACGACGGTGACGATCCGCCTGGTCAGCGTGGTGTCGAGGAGCAGCGGCGTGTCCCAGGCCAGCGCCTGGCCCACCCCCGGATACTCGGCCACCCGCACGAACCACGGATCGCCGTCCGCCTGGACGAAGACCAGGGTCCAGTCCCGGCCGTCCGGCGTGGTGCCCGACATGGCCACCCAGGGCTCCCGGCTGCCGTGCACGGCCTCCTCGTCGCCGGGCAGCGTGACCCTGGCGGTGGAGGTGCCGGGCGCGCGCCAGAAGAAGCCGCCGTAGCCCGCGCCCGCCCGGCCCTTGGTGGCCGAGCTGTGGATCTCCAGCGGCGCGCCGGTCAGGTTGGTGAGCGTGAACGCGAAGTCCAGCGCCCAGGCCTCGCCCACCGGCCTGGCGGTGACCGTGCGCTCCTCGCGGGCCAGCGCGCCGCCGGGGCCGATCCACTCCAGATGCTCGATGAAGCCGCCGTCGCCCAGGTCGGTGAAGGCCACGTGCCGCTGTCTCCCGTGGTTGTCCAGCCACGTGGGACCCTGGTCCCTGACGTAGGAGCGGCCGCCCCAGAAGTTCGCCCCGCCCAGGTCGGAGATCGCCACGCCGACGCCGAGGTGGTGCACGTGGTCCTCGGGACGGACCTCGGTGACCTCCACCCCGCCGAGAGTGCGCACCCGATGCAGGTACGGGCGGGGCGAGTCGGTGGCGGGCAGGTCGGGACGCCTCTCGTAGGCGGCCACCGCCTGGCCCGAGACCAGCAGCTCCACCCGCGTCCACGGGACGTCGAGCTCGGAGTAGAGCGCCAGCTCCCGCGCGCTGCGCCGGGTCAGCTCGGCCACGCCGGGCAGCACCCGGCCCACGACCTCGCCCGCGGCATCCCGTTCCACGATCTGATGCCGTTCGGGGATCGGCGCCGGCTCTGGCGCCAGCCTGATCGCGTCCAGCACCTGCGTGAACCGCTCGGTGCCGGCGAGCGGCGCCAGCAGCTCGGCGCCCGTGCGGACGTGGTCGATGAGGTTGTCGAGCAGGTTCACCCGATCGTGCGCGGTCGTCGTGACCGAGCCGTCGGGCAGCTCCACCGTGAGCCGGTCATGCGTGTACACCAGCGTGGCCCGGCCCGCGTCGCCGTGCACGACCAGGTGAGCCTCGCCGCGCGCGTTCGATGGTGTGGGCTCCGCGTAGGGCGCGCACAGCGTCGCCGCCATCGTGATCGTGAACCCGTTCTCCAGCCGCAGGCGCACGCAGGAGGTGTCGTCAGACTCGATCGGATGGGCGTGGTACAGCTCGGTCTCGATCTCCGCGATCGGGCCGTCGGCCAGGGCCAGCGCGGTCGCGATGGCGTGCGCGAACGGGTTCGTCAGCGCGCCGTCCATCACGTCCACGCCGTTCAGCCGGCGCTTGCCCGCCCACGGCGAGCGGGTGAAGTAGGCCGACGGGCGGTGCCAGGCGCCCCAGCCGCCGATGCCGCGCACGTTCCCGATGGCCCCGCTCGCGATCAGCTCACGTACGGCTGGGATGGCCGCGGAGCCGAGGGACTGGAAGCCGACTTGGCAGGCCAGCCCGGTCTCCTCGACCGCCGCGGCGATCCTGCGGTGCTCCTCGGGGCTTGGCGCGGGCGGCTTCTCCAGCAGCAGGTGCGAGCCGGCGCGCAGCGCGGCCACCGCGAGGTCGGCGTGCGTGTTGATCGGCGTGCAGATGATCGTGATCTCCGCGCCGGTCTTGGCGATCAGCTCGCCCAGGTCGGACGACTGCATGGGCGAGCCGAAGTCCACCTCCACGGGCCGCAGGTCGCAGATCCCGGCCAGCTCGACCACGCCGCGCTCGACCATCCCGCGCAGGATGCCCAGGTGGTGCCTGCCGTGCCCCTCGGCCCCCGCCAGCACGACCTTGACGGGCGCCATCACGACCACCTCAGCCCGAGCCCGGCGTGCCCGCCCGAGCGCAGCACCCCGCCCGAGATCTCCACCGGGTACGGCTCCGCCAGCAGCCCCAGCCGCGCGAACGAGGCGTCCTCCACGTCCTCCACCATGACCGGCAGCGGCAGGGCCAGGGCGAGCTGTCCCGACACCTCGCTCAGCAGGTGCGGGTACACCGGCACGTCATACGTCCTGGCCAGCTCCACGATCCGCAGGAACGGCGTGATGCCGCCGACCCGCACCACGTTCGGCTGCACCACGTCGCACGCCCCCGCGGTCAGCAGGTCGCGGAAGCCGTAGGTGGTGTAGACGTTCTCGCCGACCGCGACCGGCACGTCGATGGAGCGGCGCAGCTCCACGTGCGCGGCCACGTCGTCGGCGGGCAGCGGCTCCTCGATCCAGTGCAGGCCGAACTCGCGCAGCGCGGCCAGCGCCCGCCGGGCCCTGTGCAGGTCCCAGCGCTGGTTCGCGTCGATCATCAGCAGCCGGTCGGGGCCGATCACCTCGCGGACCGCGGCCACCCGCGCCACGTCCTCGGCCAGGTCGGGACGGCCCACCTTGATCTTGACGCCCCGGTACCCGGCCGCCACCCAGCGCCTGGCCTGCTCGACCAGCTCCTCCAGCGGGTAGTGCAGGTTGACGCCGCTGCCGTAGACCGGGAGCTCCTCGCGCCGCCGCCCCAGCACGTCGGGCAGCGCGTCGCCGCCGCAGCGCAGGTCCCACAGCGCCAGGTCGATCCCGGCCAGCGCGATCGTGGTGATCCCGCCGGGTCCCGCCTCGCGCAGGTGCCGCCACAGCCGGTCCCACACCACCTCGGGGTGGGCGGGCAGCCCGATCAGCGCCTCGCGCAGGTCGTGGTCGAGCAGGGCCTTGACGGCGTGCGCGCCGATCTGCGGCGTCCAGGAGAACCCGGTGCCGGTGCGCCCGTCCTTCAGCGTGACGTGGGTGACGATCACGTGGTTGGCGGGCACGTCCTCGCCCCAGGGGCGCGGCAGCGGGGCGGTGCGCAACTCGGTACGCAGGTCCGCGATCGTCATGACGCCGCCAGTTCCAGCCCGGTCTTGATCAGCGCCCCCAGCTCCTCCAGGTGCTCCTCGGTCACCTCCACCAGCGGCGGGCGGACGGTGCCCACGTCCAGGCCGCGCAGCCGGACACCGGCCTTGACCAGGGAGACCGGGTAGCCGGGGACCTTGCCGCGCAGGCGTACGAGGGGGGCGTAGAACTCGGTGAGCAGCCGCTCCTCGCCGTTCAGGTAGGCCAGCGCGATCTCCGGCGCGAACGCGAACACCGCGCTGGAGTACAGCTCCACGCCGATGCCCCGGTAGGCGGGCATGGTCAGCTCCGCCGTCGGCAGCCCGTTGAAGAACAGGAAGTCCGGGTACACCTCGCGCACGGCGAGCACGGTCCGCTGCATCCGGTCGATGTCGCCCAGGCCGTCCTTGAGCCCGATCACGCCGGGGAGGCCGGCCAGCGCCACCACGGCCTCCGGTTCGAGCACCACCGAGCCGCGCTGGTAGACGATCACCGGCAGCACCTCGGCCACCGCCCGTACATAAGCCTCAAAGCCATGCAGGGGTCCCTGCGACAGGTACGGCGGCATGAGCAGCAGCCCGTCCGCGCCCGCCTCCCGAGCGGCCCGCGCCTGGTTCAGCGCCGCGCCGATCGGCCCGCCCGCGCCCGCCAGCACCGGCACCCGGCGGTCCACGACCTCGGCCGCCACCCGCACCGCCCGCGCGTGCTCGGCCTCGGACAGCGCCGAGAACTCGCCGGTGCCGCACGCCACGAACACGCCGCCTGGCCCGTGCTCCATGCCCTGCCGGATGTGCTCGGCCAGCACCTGCTCGGACAGCGCGCCGTCGGCGTCGAAGGGGGTGACGGGGAAGAACAGGACACCGCTGAGATTCATTCGGATTCTTCCTTGAGTTCGGTACGCCAGGAACGCTTGGGCTGCCAGCCGAGCAGTCGCTCCGCCTTGGCGGTCGAGAAGGCGGGGGTGGTGCCGGTCAATCCGGACGCGAACGGCTCGGTGCCGGGCACGACCTGGGGGAGCAGCTCGGCCAGCGGCTTCCTGGCCAGCGCGTCGGCCGCCCCGGCGAAGAAGACCTCGCCGTTGGGCAACTCGGGCAGCGCCTCGGAGAGCATGGCGATCATCTCCGCGGCGTCGCGGGAGTCGATGTAGTTGAACAGCGACACCCCGCCCAGCTCGGGCTGGTCGAGCCGTTCGGCCACCGTGTGCCCTGACTGCGTGGGCGCGCCCGCCCATTCTTCTGGCGGGATGACGAAGCACGGCCGCACCGCGGCCATCTTCGTGCTCCCCGCCCGGGCGAACGCCTTCATCGTCTGCTCGGCCGTGACCTTGGACAGGTTGTAGGCGTTCCAGGGGCGGACCGGGTGCTCTTCGTCGATGGGCAGATATTCGGGCGCCCAGCCGCCGGGGGCGCCGTACCCCATGACGGTGGGGCTGCTGGCCACCACCACACCTGGCACACCCAGGGCCACCGACGCCTCGCACACGTTGAACGCGAGTTGCGTGTTGACCTTGAAAATCACCGATTCAGGGAAGCTGAACGGCGTGGCGATCGCGGCCAGGTGAATCACCGACTCCGGCCGGAACCTGGCGATCACCTCGAATGTCTCACCCGTGTCGGTGAGGTCGGCCGGTAACGTGACGGCCGCCTCCGCCGGTGTCCCGGGGACGCGGTCGACGCCGATCACCTCGTGCCCGGCCGCCGCGAGCGTGCTGACCACGCTGCGGCCGAGGCGTCCTGCGCTTCCGGTGACGAGGACTTTGCTCACCGTGAGGGGCTCCTTCAAGACTGCAAACAGTTGCACTAAACCTTTGTGTCAGGAAGGGTGAGGCGTCAAGAGGCGATTTCGTCACCGGCCGTCTAGCTGGGGGTTCCCGGGTGGGTCGTGCGGCAAGCGCTTTCATCGTACTCATTGGTCCTGCAAGCGGTTGCGTTAGGGTGGGCGGCTGTGACAGTGACGATTCGTGATGTGGCCAGGGCGTCCGGCGTGCATGTGTCGACGGTGTCCAGGACGTTCTCCGCGCCGCACATGGTGAACGCCGCGACCCGCTCCAGGGTGCTGACGGTGGCGGAGGAGCTGGGATACCGGCCCAACCGGGCGGCCAGGGCGCTCACGACCGGGCGTACCCACAACATCGGCCTGATCGTGGCCGACATCGCCAACCCGTTCTTCCCGCCGCTGATCAAGGCCGCCCACTCGGCGGCCAGGCAGCGCGACTACCACCTGTTCGTGGCCGACACCGACGAGGAGCCGGCCGCCGAGGAGGAGTTGGTCCAGGCCTTCTCCAAGCAGGTGGACGGAGTGGTGCTGTGCAGCCCGCGCTCGTCCAACAAGGCTCTCGAACGGCTGGCCGAGCGGGTGCCGTTCGTGGTGATCAACCGGCGGCTGCGCGGCGCGGCCACCGTGCTGATGGACGTCGGCCACGGGGCCAGGCTGGCGGTCGAGCACCTGGCCGGGCTCGGCCACACCCGCGTGGCGCTGGTGTCGGGGCCCGCCGGGTCGTGGACGAGCGCCGAGATCCGCACGGCCGCCGAACAGGTGCCGGGCGTCGACCTCGTCGTCGTCGGCCCCAACGCGCCCACCGAGCGGGGCGGGTACGCCGCGGCGACCCGCGTGCGGGACTCCGGGGTGACCGGCCTGCTCGCCTACAACGACCTGGTGGCCATCGGGCTCATCGAAGGGCTCGGCGACCTCGGGATGAGCGTGCCCGAGGACATGAGCGTGATCGGGATAGACGACATCGTCCCCGGCCGGCTGAACCGCCCGAAGCTCACCACGGTCGCCATGCCCACGGCCGCGGCCGGCCGGCTGGCGGTCGATCTGCTCATCCAGGAGGTGAGCGCCACCACCTCGCTGGAGACCCGGCTCGTCATCAGGGACTCCACCGCTGCTCCGCGATAGCCTCAAAGCTGCAAACGGTTGTACTAAACCGGATCGAAATTCATCTGACTTCTCGGGTGGACACGCTTGTTAGCTGGGAAAATGCCGTGGCGATATATCGGTAACGGCTATGTAACGCCTGCAAAGGGTTGACGGAACTTTCCCCCCAGCTATAGGAAAGCGCTATCCATTCACTTCTTGCCGGAAGGTCCGTGATGACTGAAGTTTCGGTGGCGGTGAAACCCCCCCACACGGCGAAGGAGCCCGTACGTGGTGGTCACCGCTCCACGAAACGGTCCCGCCGAGAGGCACGCGCCGCCTACCTCTTCCTGGCCCCCTGGTTCGTCGGCCTGCTCGTCATCACGATCGGCCCGATCTTCGCCTCCCTGTACCTGTCGTTCACCGACTACAGCCTCCTGGAGGAGGCCAAGTGGGTCGGGTTCGACAACTACACCAGGATGTTCACCGAGGACCCGAGGTTCCTGGCCTCGCTGAAGGTGACCACCATCTACGTGATCGTCTCGGTCCCGCTGCAACTGGCCTTCGCGCTCGCGCTGGCCCTGGTGCTCGACCGGGGGCTGCGCGGCCTGCCCATCTACCGCTCGATCTTCTACCTGCCCTCCCTGCTGGGCGGTAGCGTCGCGATCGCGATCCTGTGGCGCAAGGTCTTCGGCGCCGACGGCCTGGTCAACGCGGTGCTAGCGGTCTTCGGCATCGAGGGCCCCGGGTGGGTGGGCGACCCCGACACGGCGCTGAGCACGCTGATCCTGCTCCACGTGTGGACCTTCGGCGCCCCGATGATCATCTTCCTCGCGGGGCTGCGCCAGATCCCGGCCAGCTACTACGAGGCCGCCGCGGTGGACGGGGCCGGGCCGCTGCGCAGGTTCCGCTCGATCACTCTGCCGCTGCTGACGCCGATCATCTTCTTCAACCTGGTGCTGGAGCTCATCAAGTCGTTCCAGTCGTTCACCCAGGCGTTCATCGTGAGCGGTGGAAGGGGCGGCCCCGCCGACTCCACGCTCTTCTACACGCTCTACCTGTATCTGCAGGGCTTCAAGAGCTACGACATGGGCTACGCCGCGGCGATGGCCTGGATCCTGCTGTTGATCATCGCCGGACTGACCGGGGTGAACTTCCTCGCTTCCAAGTATTGGGTCTTCTATGGCGACACCAAGTAGGCCGGTCCCGGCCCTGTTCCGTCCGTTCAGGGGCGGAACCGTGGCCAAACACATCCTGCTGATCGGCTTCGGCCTGATCATGCTCTACCCGCTGTTCTGGATGATCTCCAGCTCGCTCAAGCCGGAGGAGCTGATCTTCCGGCAGCCCGGACTGTGGCCCAGCCAGGTCACACTGGAGAACTACACCGAGGGCTGGTACGCGCTCAAGCACCCCTTCGGTTATTACCTGTGGAACTCCGCGGTGCTCACGGGACTGTCGGTGATCGCGAACCTGGTGGCCTGCTCGCTGGCCGCCTACGCCTTCGCCCGGCTCAACTTCCCGCTGAAGAAGCTCTGGTTCGCGCTCATGCTGGGCACGATCATGCTGCCGCACCACGTGACGATCGTGCCGCAGTACATCATGTTCTCGAAGCTCGACATGATCAACACGATCTGGCCGCTGGTCCTGCCGAAGATCCTGGCCACGGACGCGTTCTTCATCTTCCTGATGGTGCAGTTCATCCGTACGCTGCCGCGCGAACTGGACGAGGCCGCGGAGATCGACGGCGCCGGTTATTGGCGGATCTTCATGAGGGTCGTCATGCCGCTGTGCGTCCCGGCGCTGGCCACGACCGCGATCTTCACGTTCATCTGGACCTGGAACGATTTCCTCAGCCAACTCCTCTATCTCAACAACCCCGACAACTTCACCGTGACGGTAGCGTTGCGCACGTTCTTGGACGCCAGTAGCGATTCGTCGTGGGGTCCGATGTTCGCCATGTCGATCATCGCGCTCGGCCCCATTTTCGGTTTCTTCCTGGCAGGCCAGAAATACCTGATCCGTGGTGTCGCCACCACGGGACTGAAGTAGTTCCTCCACCCCCCAACAGAGAACACCCATAGGAGGTAGAGCTGTGAGCTCTGGCAAGAAGATGTGGTCGGCGGCGCTGCTCGCCACCGCTGTGCTGGCGGTCACCGCGGCCTGCGGCAGCGGCAGTGGCGGAGGAGAGACCGCCGACGGCAAGATCAAGCTGCGCTTCTCCTACTGGGGCAGTGACGCGCGGCAGAAGATGACCGAAGAGGCCATCAAGAAGTTCGAGACGAAGAACCCGACCATCGACGTCGAGGGCGAGTTCTCCGACTTCGCCAGCTACTACGAGACGCTGTCCACCAAGGTCGCGGGCAGCGACGCGCCGGACATCATCAGCCTGGAGATCCGCGGCCTGCGCGAATACGCCGACCGCGGCACCCTGGCCGACCTGGCCAGCAAGGTCAACACCGCCGACATCGACGCCAAGGTGGTGGCCACCGGCGCCATCGACGGCAAGCAGTTCGCCATCCCCACCGGCGTCAACGCCTTCTCCCTGCTCGTCAACAAGGCCCTGGTCCAGCAGTCCAAGGCGGAGGTCCCCGACGACAAGCAGTGGACGTGGGACGACTACATCGCGCTGGCCAACAAGGTCAGCACCGGCAGCGGCGGCAAGATCACCGGTACGCAGCTGAGCTGGAACCCCGCGTACCTGCAGATCTACGCCGCGCAGAAGGGTGAGCCCTTCTACAACGGCAACAAGCTCGGCGTCTCGCCCGGCACCATCACGGAGTGGTGGGGCATCATGCAGAGCCTGATCAAGGGCAAGGGCGCCCCCGAGGCGGCCAAGAGCCAGGAGATCGGCGCGACCAGCATCGACCAGTCGCTGCTGGGCACCAACACCGGCGCGATGGGCATGTGGTGGAGCAACCAGCTCGGCGCGGCCGCCAAGGCGTCGGGCCAGAGCCTGGACCTGCTGCGGATGCCGAAGATCAAGGGCGCCACCACCGGCGGCATGTTCCTGCAGCCGGCCATGTTCTACAGCGCCTCGTCCAAGAGCGAGCACGCGGCCGAGGCCGCCAAGTTCATCGACTACATGATCAACGACCCCGAGGCGGGCGCGATCATCCTCAGCGACCGCGGCCTGCCGGCCAGCTCCAAGGTGCTGGCGGCGGTCAAGGACAAGCTGCCTGAGACGGACCAGAAGACGCTGGCCTTCCTCGACGAGGCCAAGGGCGAGCTGACCGACCCGCCCCCCGCCCCGCCGAAGGGCGCCAGCGCCATGGAGGACATCCTCACGCGCTATTCGGAGGAGGTCATGTTCGGCCGGATGACCCCTGACGACGCCGCACAGAAGTTCATCACGGAGGCGAACGCCTCCATCGCCGGTTAAAGGAGAGACATGAGGTACGCGTTCGTCGGGCTCGGGCACCGCGCGCAGATGTACGTCGACGCGCTGCTCGGGGAGTGGCGCGACGCCGGCACCATCGTCGCCCTGTGCGACACCAACCGAACCCGCATGGACTATTACGTCGAGCGGATCGGCCGGGAGGTGCCGTGTTTCGCCGCCGATGAGTTCGACAAGATGCTCGAGCTCGCCGACGCGGTCATCGTCACCACCGTCGACGCCACGCACGCGAAATACGTGTGCGCGGCGCTCGACGCGGGACGTGACGTCATCGTGGAGAAGCCGCTCACGATCGACGCCGACGGGTGCGCGGCCATCGCCGAGGCGGCCGAGCGCAGCACCGGCAAGTTGATCGTGACCTTCAACTACCGGTATTCGCCGCGCAACTCCGCCGTGCGCCGCCTGCTGCAGGAGGGCGTGATCGGCGAGGTGACGTCGGTGCACTTCGAGTGGATGCTCGACACGATCCACGGCGCCGACTACTTCCGCCGCTGGCACCGCGACCGGGTCAACTCCGGCGGGCTGCTCGTGCACAAGTCCACCCACCATTTCGACCTGGTCAACTGGTGGCTCGGCTCGGCTCCCGAGCTCGTCTTCGCGCAGACCGACCTGCGCTTCTACGGCGCCGAGAACGCCAGGAAGCGCGGCCTGGCCGACCGGCCCGAGCGCGCGCACGGCGCCCCCGGGCTGGGCAGCGACCCGTTCCTGCAGGACATCTCCAAGGACGAGCGGCTCAGGCGCCTCTACCTGGATGCCGAGCACGAGGACGGCTACATCCGCGACCAGGACGTCTTCGGCGAGGGCATCACCATCGACGACAACATGTCGGTGATGGTCCGCTACGCCAACCGCGCCGTCATGACCTACTCCCTGCACGCCCACGCCCCGTGGGAGGGATACCGGGTGGCCTTCAACGGCACGGCCGGGCGGCTGGAGCTGGACGTGGTGGAGCGGGAGTGGACGCCTGAGCACGCCGCCATCGACCCGAGCGCGGCCTCCAAGGAGCACGCGACCGGGTCCTCGGAGCGGCTGGTGCTGCGCCGCCACTGGAGCGAGCCGGAGGAGATGCCCATCGTGGCCGGGGCCGGTGGACACGGCGGCGGTGACCGGCTGCTGCTCAACGACGTCTTCCGCGGCCCCGGCGACGACCCGCTGGCCCGGCAGGCCGGCTACCGCGACGGCATCCGCAGCGTGCTGACCGGCCACGCGGCCAACCTCTCGGCCCGTACCGGGGCGCCCGTGCACCTGGCGGACGACGGCACCCGTGTTCGCTGAGCTGGCGCGGATCGCCACCGCGCAGCGCGGGCTGTACCCGGTCCTGCCGGGGCCCGAGCTGCGCGTGGCGGCACGCGAGGCCATCGGGGTGCTCGACCTCGTGGCCGCCGACGTCCGGGTCGAGCGGACCTGGACCGCGGACGACCTGTACGGCGAGGAGCTGTCGTGGTCGGTGGGGTTCGGGCCGCGGACGCGGGCCTACCTGCTACGGCCCCGCGACGCCGCCGGGCCGCTGCCCGGGGTGGTGGCGCTGCACTGCCACGGCGGGATGAAGTGGGTCGGCAAGGAGAAGATCGCCGACGGCCCCGAGGAGCCGTCGCCAGAGGTGCGGCGGGCGCGCGACGCCATCTACGGCGGCCGGGCCTTCGCCAACGCGCTGGCCCGGCGGGGTTTCGCCGTGCTGGCCCACGACGTGTTCGTGTGGGGCAGCCGCCGCTTCCCCCTGGACGTGGCGGAAGGGCCGCTCGGCGAGCCCGACACACCCGACATACCCGGCAGACCTGAAGGGCAGCTCAGCGAGGCCGACAGATACGACCGCGCCGCCAAGGAGCACGAGCACATCGTGGCCAAGCACTGCGCGGTGCTGGGCACGTCGTTCGCGGGCGTCGTCGCAGGGGAGGACCTCGCGGCGACGGCCTACCTGCGCTCACGCCCCGACGTGAGCGAGGTCGGGTGCGTGGGACTGTCGGGAGGCGGCCTGCGGGCCGCCCTGCTCGGCGCGTTCGACCCCGACGTCAGAGCCGTCGTGGTCGCCGCGATGGTCTCCTCCTACCGGGACATGCTCGCGGGGCACGTCGAGAAGCACACCTGGATGTTGTGGCCGCCCGGCCTGCCGATGCTGGGCGACTATCCCGACCTGGTCGCCGCCCGCGCGCCCGAGCCGCTCATGGTCCAGTACGCCATGCGCGACACCCTGTTCCCCGAGGAGGGCATGCGCCGCGCCCACGCCATGATCGGCGAGCGTTACGCGCACGCCCCCGGCGGCTACGAGGCGGTCTTCGCCGACGTGCCGCACAGCTTCGACGTGCCCAGGCAGGAGCTGGCCTTCGACTGGTTGTCGGCGCGGCTCAAGAGCTAGCGCCCACCGCCGCCCGTTCCCGCCACGGGCGGCGGTGCCTGGGGGAGCCGTTTCAGTTGCCCTGTTTCCAGGTGGCGATCAGCTTGTCGTAGTCCAGGGTCTCCGGCTTGCCCCGCTCGTCGGCCAGCTTGGGCGCGGGGGCGCCCGGCTGGTCGTACCAGTACTGGGCGGGGCGCTCCGGGTTCAGCTTGGGCGCGCACTGGCCGCCGTACCCCTGCTGTTCGCGTGAGAGCCGCTCCAGCCGGGACAGGATCTCGTCCTGCTGCTTGGCCAGGTTGTCCATCGACTGCTGCGCCGTGGTCTCACCGGTCACGGCGGTGGCCACGTTCTGCCACCAGAGCTGGGCCAGTTTCGGGTAGTCGGGCACGTTCGTCCCGGTCGGCGTCCACTGTTTGCGGGCCGGCGAGTCGTAGAACTCGATGAGGCCGCCGTACTTCTTGGCGTTGTCGGCGAAGTACTGGCTCTTGATGTCGGACTCGCGGATGAAGGTCAGCCCGACGATCGACTTCTTCAGCGACACCGCCTTCGACGTGACGAACTGCGCGTACAGCCAGGCCGCTGCCCGGCGGTCCTGCGGGGTGTTCTTCAGCAGCGTCCAGGAGCCGGCGTCCTGGTAGCCCAGCTTGTTGCCGGTCTTCCAGTAGGCGCCGTGCGGGCTCGGCGCGATGCGCCACTTGGGCGTGCCGTCGCTGTTGACGACCGGCAGCCCTTCCTTGGTCATGTCGGCGGTGAACGAGGTGTACCAGAAGACCTGCTGGGCGATGTTGCCCTGCGCCGGGACCGGGCCCGCCTCGCTGAAGTTCATGCCCGCGGCCTCGCGGGGGGCGTACTTCTTCAGCCAGTCCACGTACTTGGTCAGGGCGTAGACCGCGGCCGGGCCGTTGGTGTCGCCGCCGCGGGTGACCGAGGAGCCGACCGGGCGGCAGTTCTCCACCCTGATGCCCCAGTCGTCCACCGGCAGGCCGTTGGGGATGCCGGGGTCGCCGTTGCCCGCCATGGACAACCACGCGTCGGTGAAACGCCAGCCCAGGGACGGGTCCTTGCGGCCGTAGTCCATGTGGCCGTAGGTCTTCTTGCCGTCGATGGTGCCGTTGCCGTTGACCTTGTTGGTGAAGAAGTCGGCGATGTCCTCATAGGCGGCCCAGTTGACCGGCACGCCGAGGTCGTAGCCGTAGGCGTCCTTGAACTGCTTCTTGATGTCCGGGTCGGTGAACCAGTCGTAGCGGAACCAGTAGAGGTTCGCGAACTGCTGGTCGGGGAGCTGGTAGATCTTCTTGTCCGGGCCGGTGGTGAAGCTGATGCCGATGAAGTCGTTCAGGTCGAGCGTGGGCGAGGTGACGTTCTTGCCCTCCCCGGCCATGTAGTCCGACAGCGGGACCACGTAGTCGCCGCGCGAGTGGGTGCCGATGAGGTCGGAGTCGTTGACGTAGGCGTCGTAGATGTTCTGGTCGCCCTGGATCTGGGTCTGGAGCTTCTCGACGACGTCGCCTTCCTGGATCAGGTCGTGCTTGATCTTGATCCCGGTGATCTCGGCGAACGCCTTGGCGAGCTGCTGCGACTCGTACTGGTGCGTGGTGATCGTCTCGGAGACCACGTTGATCTGCATGCCCCGGTACGGGGCCGCGGCCTTGATGAACCAGTCCATCTCCGCGAGCTGCTGATCCTTGCTCAGCGTGCTCGGCGTGAACTCCTGCGTCACCCACCGCTGGGCCGCGGCCTTGCCGTCGGCCTCCTTGAAGTCGCTCGCGGGCTTCTCCGCGCTCTGTGTGCAGCCTGCCGCTATCAGGACGACCGCGACCAGACCTACGGCCGCGGACCTGCCTGCCCGATGCCTCATCGTTTGGACTCCTCTTCTGTTAGCCCCATATGCCGATCACGACCGCCACCAGCAGCGCGCAGCCGAGCGCGAGCCACATGGACAGGTCGGTGATTGCGATCCAGCCCGCCAGGACGACGGCGGCGCTGATCAGGCCGATGTAGAGCCGGTCGCCCCGATCGGTCTCGATGCGCAGGAAGCCCCGCCTGGCCACCGGCGGCGAGATGCGGGCCCAGACCGTCATGACGACCAGCAGGAGGGCCAGCCCGGCGAAGACCAGGGCGGTGGGGGCGGTCCAGACCATCCATTGCATTGCCTAGACCCTCCCCAAGGCGAATCCCTTGGCTATGTAGTTGCGGACGAACCAGATGACGATCGCGCCCGGGACGATGGTGAGCACGCCCGCCGTCGCCAGCAGGCCCCAGTCCACGCCCGCCGCGCTGACCGTCCTGGTCATCGTGGCGGCGATCGGTTTCGCGTTCACCGAGGTGATCGTCCTGGCGATCAGCAGCTCGACCCAGCTGAACATGAAACAGAAGAACAGGGTCACGCCGATCGCGGAGCGGATCATCGGCAGGAAGATCCGGATGAAGAAACGCGGCAGAGAATAGCCGTCGATCGCCGCGGTCTCGTCGATTTCCCGGGGAATTCCGGACATGAATCCTTCGAGGATCCAGACCGCCAGCGGCACGTTGAAGAGCATGTGCGCGATGGCCACGCCGAGATGCGTGTCGAAGAGGCCGACGCTCTGGTAAATCTGGAAGAACGGCAGCAGGAATACCGCCGGCGGGGCCATTCGATTGGTCAGCAACCAGAAGAACAGGTGTTTGTCCCCGGCGAAACGGAAGCGGGAGAACGCGTACGCCGCCGGCAGCGCCACGATGAGCGACATCACGGCGTTCATCGAGGTGTAGATGATGGAGTTCAGATAGCTCGAATACCAGGAGGAGTCGGTGAAGAAGGTGGCGTAGTTGTCGAACGTCACGCGCTGCGGAATGAGCGAGAAACTGCCGAGGATGTCCTCGTTCGGGCGGATCGACATGCCGAACATCCACAGGAGCGGCAACATCAGCGTGACCACGTACAACCAGAAGACCGTGCGCGCCCAGGGGAGCCGCCGTCCGGTCGTCCTGTCTTTCGACGCTGCCATGGACCTCACCTCCCCGACCTGGTGAGCACGGTGAAGAAGACGTAGCAGAGGATCTGCACGATCAGGAAGTAGAGCAGCGAGAACGCGCCGGCCGGGCCCAGGTCGAACTGGCCGACCGCGATCTTCGACAGCAGGATGCTGAGGAACGAGGTGGCGTTGCCGGGGCCGCCGCCGGTCACCACGAACGGCTCGGTGTAGATCATGAAGCTGTCCATGAACCTGAGCAGGATCGCGATCGTCAGCACCCCGCGCAGCCGGGGAAGCTGGATGTGCCGGAAGGTCGCCCAGGCCGAGGCGGCGTCGATCTGCGCGGCCTGGAAGTAGGGCTCGGGGATCGAGCGCAGCCCCGCGTACGCCAGCAGCGCCACCAGCGGCGTCCAGTGCCACACGTCCATGAGCAGCACGGTGATCCAGGCGTCGGTCGAGTCGAGGGTGTAGTTGAAGTTGATCCCCAGCACGTTGTTGATCGTCCAGCCGCCGAGCCCGATGTCGCCGCGGGCGAAGATCTGCCAGATCGTGCCCACCACGTTCCAGGGGATGAGCAGCGGCAACGCGACCAGCACCAGCGCCACCGACACCCACACGCCGCGGCGCGGCATCACGACCGCCAGCGCCACGCCGAGGGGGATCTCCAGGAGCAGCACCTGCGCGGAGAACAGCAGCGTGCGCAGCAGCGCCGCGCGCACCTCCGGGTCCCGCGCGATCGACCTGAACCACTCCAGCCCGACGAAGACCCGCTCGCTGGGGCTGAAGACGTCCTGCACGGAGAAGTTGACCACGGTCATCAGCGGGATCACCGCGGTGAACGCCACCGACACGACCACGGGCAGGACCAGCAGCCAGGCCCGGTTGTTCTTACGCTTCAGGCTGACCCGCGGCTCTTCCTCCGTGGCGACCTCTGCGGTGCTCTGCTCGCTCACGCCTGACCCCTTCCGTTCAGGGGCGCCAGCGCGCCGCACCTCACCTCGTCGCGGAACAGGAACGTGCGATCGGCGGGGAAGTGCAGGAACTCGACCGTGTCCGGCTGGTAGGAGGTGCCCGCCTCGGTCTTGGCGATCACCGGGTGCTCGCCGACCAGGGTGTGGACCAGGTCGTACGCGCCCATCCGGTCGATCCCCGTCACCTTGGCCGCCACACCGGGGGAGGTGCGGGCCTCGGTGATCCGGACGAACTCGGGCCGCACGCCGATCCGCACAGGCCCGGGTGGGAGCTCGTTCGTGACCGCGCCGACGTCCGACTGCCCGACGCGTACGACGCCGCCGACCACCTCGGCGGGCACCACGTTCATGCCGGGGGAGCCGATGAAGTGCCCGACGAACTCGTGCGCCGGCGACAGGAACAACTCCGCCGGCTCGCCGGCCTGCACGATCGCGCCGTCGTTGAGCACCACCACCTCGTCGGCGAACGTCAGCGCCTCCGTCTGGTCGTGCGTGACGTAGATCAGCGTGTGCCCGGTGTCGCGGTGGATCTCCTTGAGCTTGCTGCGCAACGTCCACTTCAGCGCCGGGTCCACCACGGTCAGCGGCTCGTCGAGCAGGACGGCGGCCACTTCCGCACGCACGAGGCCGCGGCCCAGGCTGACGATCTGCTGGCGGCCCGCGTCGAGCCGTCGTGACCTGCGGCGCAGGAGGTGGTCGAGGCCCAGGAGCTCGGAGACCTGGCGGACGCGCCGGTCGATCTCCTGCTTCGGGACCTTCCTGTTCCTGAGCGGGAAGGCGAGGTTGTCGTAGACGGACATCTCCTCATAGAGCACCGGGAACTGGAAGACCTGCGCGATGTTGCGGCCGGCCGTGGGCACGCCGGTGACCTCGCGGTCGTCGAAGAAGATCTGGCCCACCGAGGGGGTGATCAGGCCGGAGATGATGTTCAGGAGTGTGGTCTTGCCGCAGCCGCTGGGGCCCAGCAGCGCGTACGCCCTGGAGCTGTGCCACGTCCACGTCATCGGCTTGACCGCCCAGGTCCGGCCGCCGTCGTAGCTGTGGCCCACGCCCTCCAGCCGGATGTCAGCCATGCAGGTCCACCTCCGCCGCGCTGGTGGCCAGCAGGCGTCCCCCGTCCTGGTCGAAGACGAAGACGTGGGCGGGGTCCACGTACGCGGTGGTGGACTCGCCCGGCGTGAAGAGCTGTGGGCCCGACAGGTGGGCGACCAGGTGGCGGTCGCCCTGGAGGAGCAGGTGCAGGAAGGTCGCGCTGCCCGTCACCTCGGCGAGCCTGATCTCGGCGGGTAGCTCAAGTGCGCCAGGACCATTACGACCGATTGTCACCTGGTGGGGACGTACGCCGAGCACCACGTGGTGGCCGGTGGCGTGCGCGCGGGGCGCGGGGAAGGAGGTGCCGAGGACCTCGATGCGGCCGTCGCGTACGACGCCGGGCAGCAGGTTGAGCGGCGGGTCGCTGAGCGTGGCGGCCACGGCGAGGGTCGGCGGGTGGGCGTACATGTCGGCGACGTCCCCCACGTGCCCGACCCTGCCCTCGCCCAGCACCACGGTCGGCGCGGCGAACGTCAGGGCCTCGTTCGGGTCGGCGGTGGAGTAGAGCACGACGCCGGGGGAGTCGGCGAACATGGTCTTGAGGTCGGCGCGCAACTGCTCGCGCAGCTTGAAGTCGAGGTTGGCCAGGGGCTCGTCGAGCAGCAGCAGGTCCACGGGCCGGGCCAGGGCGCGGGCGATGGCGGTGCGCTGCTGCTGCCCGCCCGACAACTCGGCGGGCCGGCGGTCCAGCAGGTCGGTGATGCCCATGAGTTCGGCCACCTCGCGCACCCGCCGCTCGACGCCCTCGCGGCGGAAGCGCGGGTCGAGGCGAAGGGGGGAGGCGATGTTGTCGTGCACGGTCAGCGACGGGTAATTGATGAATTGCTGATAGACGAAGGCGACCGAGCGTTTTCGCACCGAAATTCTGGTGACGTCTTTTCCGTTGACCACCACGCGACCTGAATCGGGCGTCAGCAAACCGGCGGAGACGCGCATCAACGTCGTCTTTCCGGCCGTCATCGGGCCGATGAGGGTGGTCATTCCCTGAGCTAATTCGAGGCTGATGTGGTCTAACCAGGTCTCTCCACGCTGCCGTACGGATACGCCATCGAGAATCACCGTCACTGTGCCCGGTCCTCTCTGCTTCCCTCTCTTCTAACATGATCTGAATCTGGCTGCAAAGAGTGCTTGTGTGGCCCTTGTTAAGGATGTGACTCGTGGTTTCCGGCCGAGTCAAGCCCGAGAATGCCGTGAACGGCCGGGGCTATCGCCGCGACGACTTCTTCCCTGCTCATGGCGGTCAACGGCGGAAATTTCAGGACATATCGGCATAGGGCAATCCCGAGGAGGTGCGCCGACACCAGCCCCGCCCGCGTCGGGGCCCGCTCCGGGGCCTGCTCCGGGTCCCGCTCCGGGTCCGGCGACAGCGCGGCCACCGCGGGCACGAGCTGCTCGGCGAAGATCGAGCGCAGCCGCTCGGCCGCGGACTCGTTCGTGATCCCCGTACGCAGCAGGATCCGCAGGCTCTCGCCGGACTCCCAGCGGTTCAGGAAGTGGCGCACGAGCGTGGCGGCGATCTCGCCACGCGGCAGGTCCCGTACGTCGGGCAACCTCAGGTCGAACTCGCTCGCCGCCGCGAACAGGCGCTCCTTGTTGCCGAAATACCGCATGACCATGGCCGGGTCGATGCCGGCGTCGGCGGCGATGGCCCTGATCGTGGCCCGGTCGTAGCCGTCGGCGGCGAACCGCTCCCGCGCCGCGGCCAGGATGCCCGCCTTCGTCTCGGTCGCAGATCTCCTCATGCCCACGACTGTAGGCCAACATCTGTTGACATTCCAGGTGCCGCGTTCTAGCGTCAACAGGTGTTGGCCTACAAGCGTTGACTCCTGAGGAGGAGACATGATCACCACTGACGTGCTCGTCGTCGGCGCGGGCCCCGTGGGACTCACGACCGCCATCGTCCTGATCCGGCTCGGCCACGACGTCGTCATCGTGGACGGGCAGGCCGAGGGCGCGAACACCTCCAGGGCCGCCGTCGTGCACTCGCGCACGCTGGAGCTGCTGGAGCCGTACGGCGTCACGCCCGCCCTGGAGGCGCGCGGGCTGCACATGCCCCGCTTCACCATCAGGGACCGCGACCGGCTGCTGGTCGGGGTGCCCTTCGAAGGGCTGCCGACGCGCTACCCGTACACGCTGATGATCTCCCAGGCGGACACCGAGGCGTTCCTGCTGGCCCGGCTGGAGGAGCTGGGCGGGCGCGTCCTGCGTCCCGCCCTGGTGACCACGATCGCGCAGGACGCCTCCGGCGTCACCGCCACCCTCGACGACGGCCGCACGCTGCGTGCCTCCTACCTGGTGGGAGCCGACGGCATGCACAGCGCGGTACGCGAGCAGGCCGGCATCGGCTTCACCGGCGGCACCTACGCCGAGTCGTTCGCCCTGGCCGACGTGCGGCTGAGCGGCGGCGTGCCGAAGGACGAGGTCATCCTGTACTTCTCACCCGACGGCCTGGTCGTCGTGGCGCCCCTGCCCGACGGGATCCACCGGATCGTGGCCACCGTGGAGGAGGCCCCGCACGAGCCCGACGCGGCCTTCGTGCAACGGCTGCTCGACGCGCGCGGGCCCGAGGCCGAGCCCGCCGTGGTGGAGGAGGTCGTGTGGGGCTCCCGCTTCCGCGTCCACCACCGGATCGCCGACACCTACAGGGACGGGCGGATCCTGCTCGCCGGCGACGCGGCGCACGTGCACTCGCCGGCCGGCGGGCAGGGCATGAACCTCGGGATCGAGGACGCCGTCATGCTGGGGGAGGCGCTGGCCAAGGTGCTCGAAGGCGGCTCCGGCGACCTGCTCGACGTCTACGCCGCCGCGCGCCGGCCGGTGGCGGAGAAGGTGGTGGGGCTGGCGAGCAGGCTGACCACGCTGGCCACGACCGGCGCCGCCCTGCGGCCGCTGCGCAACGCGGTGCTGGGCCTCGCGGGCCGCCTTCCCGCCGTACGCCGCCGCCTGGCCTGGCAACTCTCCGGCCTCGACCGCCGCTGACCGCTCACCCGCTACCGGCCGCCTCCCTGCCTGTGCTCGCCTACGTCGCCTGTGCCTGCCTGCCCGCCTGTGCTCGCCTGCCCGCCGGTGAAGACCTTGGTCACCAGCTCGCGCAGCCGCGTTCGCTCGGCGGGCGTCAGTGGGGCCAGCGTCTCGCGCTCCACCTTCTCGACCAGGGAACGCGCCCGGTTCAGTGCGTCCAGGCCGGACGGCGTCACTGACACCCGGTAACGCCGCCGATCGGCCGGATCACGATCGCGCTCGGCCAGCCCCGCCGCCACGAGCCCGTCCATCAGCCGCACCATGTCGCTCGGATCCAGCCCGAGCCGGTCGCCCACCTCCCGCTGTGCCGACGCCCCGAAGTCGGCCAGCGCCGCCAGCGCCGCGAACTCCCACAGGCTCAGCCCCGCCTCGTCCGCCAGCCGCCCGGCCAGCACCCGCCGGCCGGCCGCCCCGACCTTGTGCAGCACGAAGGTCGTGGTGGCGAGCAGGGTCGGCGGAAGATCCATGCGACCAAGTGTAGGTTGTTACCAATCATTGGTGACTACCAACTGTTTTGGAGGTTCAGAATGGACGCTCTCTACCCCCGCCTCCTGGTCCGCGACTTCCCCACGGCCGTCGCGTTCTATCGGGCCGCACTGCGCGACCTGCTGGGCGTGGAGCCGGTGAAGGTCCTGCCCGGTTACGCCAACTGGGACATCGGTGGCGAGGCCGGGCTGGTCCTGTTCGCCCGCGACCGCCTGGCCGAGGCCGTCGGCGCCGGGCATCTGCCGCAGGCCGCTCAGGACACGGCCATGCTGGTCATGAAGGTGGACGACGTGGACGGGGCCACCGCCCGCCTGGCCGGGCACGGCGCCATGGTGGCCGCCCCGCCCCAGGACCGCCCTGACTGGGCGCCCACCCTGCGCACCGCGCACCTCCGTGACCCGGAGGGCAACCTCATCGAGCTGCAGTCGTACTGAAGCCGGGGCACGTGTCAGGGACGCGGCCGGTGTCGAAGTAGGCGGCCACCTTCGTCTGGCAGCCGGGAGTCTGCAGGGCGGAGCCGTGCATGTCGTCGTCGATCGTCACCACGCGCCCGCCGATGGCCTTCTGGGTCTCCAGCGTCCACTCGTACGGCGACGGGCTCTCATGCAGGTGCCCCGACAACGCCAGCGAGCCGTCGCTGTGCCGCAACTTCGGCGCCTTCGGGGGCAGCGGCCACCCCGCGCACATCGGGATGGGCACGGTGGCCTCTCCGGTCACCGGGTAACGCTCCAGGCGTTGCCGGTAGGCGTTCCAGGCCGACTCGAACGTGTGCGGCCCCAGATCCTCGTTGCAGAAGATCGAGACGTTGACCACCGGGTTCTGGCGTTCCGGCGCGTCGTCCGGCATGGGCGGGCGGCCCTCGCCGAAGATCCGCTTGAGCGCGGGCGGCGCCTCGGGGCCGGTGGCGTCCACCAGCTCCTTCAGCACCTCGGCCACGTCGGGCCAGGCCACGCTCGGCTGCCCCGCCGCCTCGGCGATCATCCGGCCGTCGATGGTGACGTCGAGGTCGGTGAAGGTGATGGGGTGGTCGGCGTACTTCTCGCGCAGCCGGGTCAGCGCGGACACCACGCCGGCCTTCGTCGTGCCGAATCCGTAGGTGTCGTCGCGCCTGGCGATCCACGCGGCCATGCGCAGGAAGTCGCGGTCGGCGGCCATCGCGCGTACCTCGGTGAAGACGTCCATCTTGGGCACGGGCAGCGCCGGGCTGTCCAGCCACATACGCCGCACCCTGGCGGGGAACAGGCTGCGGTACACCGTGCCCAGCCAGGTGCCCCAAGAGACGCCCAGGAAGCCGATCTTCCGCTCGCCCAGGGCGGCGCGGACGCGGTCGAGGTCGCGGGCCACGTTCGCGGTCGTGAGCTGGCCGATCAGGGGGTTCGACGTGGCGCACGCGCGGTTGGCCGCGGCGGTCTCGTCGTAGGCCGTCCTGGCCACCTCCTCGGTGATCGGCCCCGGCGGCGGTGGCTTCACCGACAGCCGGCACTCCGCCCTGGTGCTGTAGCCGACCCCGCGCGGGTCGAACCCGATCAGGTCGTGGCGCTCGTTCAGCTTCATGCCGGACATGACGAGCTCGATGGGCATCAGGTAGCCGCTGCCGCCCGGCCCGCCCGGGTTGACCGCCAGGCTGCCCAGCCGCCGCTTCCTGTCGGTGGCCTTCAGCCTGGTCACGGCGATGCTGATCTGCTTGCCGTCCGGGTCCGCGTAATTCTGGGGGACGCTGAGGGTGCCGCATTCGGTACGCCCTGACAGGCGCCTGAACTCGGGGAAGTCCTTCTCGGCGAGCCCGCGCCCGCGCAGCACGTCGTCGGAGTATTTCGGGCATTCCCGCCAGGTGATGCTCTCGGCGGGGGTCGCCACCAGGGCACCGAGCGACAGCGCGCCCGCGAGCAGGGTGTGGAGGATCATGCCCTCAGGCTGGCCGTGACCCCCCGTACGCCACATCCCCCGGCAGTGGGAGCCCGCGAGCCACCTTCAGGGGAGGACCTCTGGGGGAGAACCTTCAGGGGGGACCTTCAGGGAATTCAGGGAAGGATCGAGTCCACGTACCCGCCGTCCACCCGCACCGCCGCGCCCGTCGTCGCCGAGGCGAGGGGCGAGCTCAGGTAGACCACCAGGTTCGCGATCTCCTCGGGCTCGATCAGGCGCTGGAGCAGCGACTGCGGGCGGTGCAGCCGCATGAACTCCCGCTGCGCCTCCTCCCACGGCAACTCCCGGTCCACGAGTTGGTAGACGAAGTCCTCCACGCCCCCGGTGTGCGTCGGCCCCGCGATCACCGAGTTGATCGTCACGCCGCTGCCCGCCGCCTCCTTGGCGAACCCCCTGGAGACCGCCAGCAGCGCCGTCTTGCTCATGCCGTAGTGGATCATCTCGATCGGGACGACGATGGCGGAGTCACTGGCGATGTACTGGATCCGGCCCCAGCCGCGATCCTTCATGGCGGGCAGGTAGGCGCGGGTGAGGCGCACCGCGGTCAGCACGTTGACCTCGAAGTAGCGCCGCCACTCCTCGTCGCCGATCTCCAGCGCGGGCCTGGACTCGAAGATGCCGAGGTTGTTGACCAGGATGTCGACGTGCGGCAACATCCGTACGACCCGCTCGCAGCCGTCGTCCGCCGAGACGTCGCCCGGCGCCGCGACCAGGTCGTAGTGCAGTCGCTCGCCGCCGGTCCGCTCGGCCTCGATGCGCTCGTCGTCCATCCGTTCGATGGCCGTCGCCACCGAGCCCTCGCTGCGGCCGTTGATCCCCACGCGGGCTCCCGCCCGGGCCAGTCCGGTGGCTATGGCCGCCCCGATTCCCTGGGTCGAGCCGGTGACCAGCGCGGTCTTGCCGCTGAGATCGATGCGCACGATGTCCCACCCCCCTGCTCGCCATTGTCCGCGATCACGCTGCGGCAGCTCGCACCGGGGGTGTGGTGCGTAGGCTGGAGGTCGCGTGGAAGGGGCGTGGGTGCACCGGATCCTGTGGCTGGTGGTGGCCGTCGCTTTCGCGGTGGGCCTGGTCCTTCCGGAGGATCCGCGGCCGGAGGAGTGCCCGTCCCGCGACACCCGCGTGGTGGCCCCTTACGCGGTGACCGGCTACTGGGTCATGCCGCGCGCCGACCGGTGCGTCACACAGCGCATGGTGGAGGCCGTCCACGCCATCGGCGGCGACACGCTGATCACGTTCGGCCCGCGGTTCTCCTCGGATCAGGAGGACTTCGCCGACTGTCTCGTGGACGGGCGGCCGTGCGCCGAGTTGCCCGGCAAGCGGGTGCGCCAGGTCTACACGTACGCGACCAGCGAGGAGTTCGGGCAGAGCATGTTGCGCTGCCCGGGGATCGACCGGCGGATCGAGAGCAGGGGCCGGATCTTCTACCGGCTCTCCCTGGCCACCTCCTGCGCCGACCCCGAGCACGACCTGGTGCTCGTCTCCACCGACGGCGACGGCCTGGGCAACCTGGTGCGGGAGGCGTCGGCGTACGGCATGACGGTCTTCCCCGGCCTGCCCGCCGCCCCGCAGCGCGCGGACAAGCCGTGGGAGCCCGACCTCACGCACCTCGCCGCGCTCAGGGCGTTCACGGGGCGGGTGCTGGCGGACTACCGGGAGCGGTTCAAGGGGCTGGCGGCGTTCGGCGGGGTGTACCAGTCGTTCGAGCTGGCCATGCGGGCGCGATCGGACAAGGATCCGATCATCTCGTTGTACGGGGCCCAGCACGCGGTCGTCGCCTCCGCGCTGCCCGGGAAGAAGATCGTCGTCAGCCCGTACATCGACGCCCGCAGAGGCCGCGGCTTCCCGCCCGCGCAGGTCGAGGAGGGGCTCGCGGACATCGCGGGCACACGGGCCGGGATGCCCATGGCGATCGCGGTGCAGGACGGGCGGGGCACGGGCAAGGTGCCGGTGTACGGGCCGCACGAGGCCGGCGCCAAGGTGGCCCCGCGGCTGGTGCCGGTGGTGGGGGACGTGAGCAACGCGCAGGCCTACTACGGCTCCACCGGCGACTACGTCGAGGCGGCGGCCCGGCGGGTGCCGGACGGGGTGGAGCTCTGGGTGAACATCGAAGGCTTCGAACCCTCCCCCGCGGCAGGGGAGTGCGGGCGGGTGGATCCGTTGCCGTTGCGCGGACGTACCACGAAGAGCCGGCTCGACCAGCAGATCATGGCGGCGGGGACACACGCCTCGAAGATCATCTCTTACGGCTGGGACCCGTTCTTCACCTGCCAGGCCCGCTACGACACACCATCACTCGCCGACGACATCGCGGCCGGGTGGCAACAGCCGATCATCGTCGGGGCGTCCCGCAAGGACATGAACGGACGACCCGGCATCCTCGTCGAGGGTCACAACCTGCGGGGCGGTGTGTTGCGGTTCGGCGGGGTCGAGGTGAAACAGGAGCGGTACGGGCGGGGGCGCCTGGAGTCGGCCTGGGCCCCGTACGTGCCCACGGGGGAGTGGACCTCCATTACGGCCACCAACGCGGCCGGACAGTCGAGCACGAGCGCTTATGTGATGCGCTGAGCAGCGCATCTGAACTACTTCAGATATGCTGCTCAGCATGGCCACGAAGTGCTTTCCGTACAGCACGTTCCTCAGAGGACCTTCTGAGGTGCTGCCGACTCTCGACAATGCCGACGTCATCCTCGAACGGCGCGATGACGAGAACCTCATCCTCATGCGGGCAGAACGATTCGAGGCGGGTGTGGCCAGTCTGCGCATCGCCGCGAGGGCGCTGGCGATAGTGGCCCGCCGGAACGGCGATCTCGCGGAGGAAGTGCTGGCCGAGGAGCTTGCCTGGCTCATGTGGCTGCCGGAGACGGAACGGCGTGAGTGCGTCCGCGAACTTCTCGGTCACCTGATCGCGGGGGCGGACACGGGAGAGTTGTTGCCCTTCGCCCGAGCGCTGATCTCGTGGCGATCGACTGCGGTGATCTGGAGCGATCCGGAACTCGCCCGTGAGCTCCAAGGGCCCTTCTCCGGGGACGGTGCGGAGGTTCCCCGCCCGAAAGGCGACTCCTGATGCCGGGGCGGGGGGATGATGTTCCGCGGCCACATCCCTGGCGCGTCCGCTTCGCGGACCGGCGCGCGGCTGAAGGTTGGCAGCATCTGCTCGCTCAAGCCCCGGAGAACCTCGACCGGGCGTGGGTGGCCATCACCGGTGATCCGCGACGAGTCGACTGCCGCCAGCATCCGCTCAAGGGGGCGCTCGGCGTCGTCAAGATGGGCGGCCAGCCGCTCGAACAGTGGCAGTATGAAGCCACGTCCGGTGGTCGGCTGTGGTACGCGGTGGATGACGAGGAACGCACCTTGTGGATCACCCGTGCCGGGACGGGACACCCGAAGCAGACCGATCAGCGGCGAGCCCGGTAGGGCGTGGTTCGGCGGATCCCTCCTGCCGGAAACTTGAGGATCATCCCTCGAAAAGGGTTCGGCCCCAGTAGTCTCCGCCGTCCCGAACGCCTGGTGGGCAGGCGAAAAGTGCGCTGGAGACGTGTTTGATGTACTCGTTGAGCGGGTCGTTGCGTGCCAGGCCCATCTGCACGGGCACGAACTGTTTGCGCGGGTCGCGCTGGTAGGCGATGAAGAACAGGCCCGCGTCCAGGCGGCCGAGGCCGTCGGAGCCGTCCACGAAGTTGTAGCCGCGCCGTAGCAGGCGGGCGTCGGCGTGGGAGCTCGGGTGTGCCAGGCGTACGTGAGCGTCGCTTTTGATGTGCGGCTCCCCGTCCGGTCCCTTGGCCGCGAAGTCCAGCGGGTCGAACTCCGCCCGCTTGCCCAGCGGCGCCCCCTCGCCCTTGTTCCTGCCGAAGATCTGCTCCTGCTCGGCCAGTGACGTACGGTCCCAGGTCTCGACCATCATCCGGATCTTCCTGGTGACCAGGTAGGCGCCGCCCGCCATCCACGGGCTGCCGTCCTGGGCCGCCGCCCAGAGGTGGTCGCGCAGCAGGCCGGAGTCCTCCAGTTTGAGGTTGTTGGTGCCGTCCTTGAAGCCCATGAGGTTGCGTGGGGTGCTCTGGGCGCGGGAGGTGGAGGACGTACGGCCGAAGCCGAGTTGCGACCAGCGGACGGAGACCTTGCCGAAGCCGATCCTGGCGAGGTTGCGGATGGCGTGCACGGCGACCTGCGGGTCGTGCGCGCAAGCCTGGACGCAAAGGTCGCCTCCGGAAATTTCCGGAATGAGCTGGTCTTTCGGAAATTTCGGTAAATCGGTCAGGGGGGCCGGGCGGTGCCTCGCCAGGCCGAACCGGTCGTCGAACAGCGACGTCCCGAACCCGACCGTCAACGTCAGCCCCGACGCCGGCAACCCGAGCGCCTCGCCCGTGTCGTCCGGCGCCGCCTCAGGAGCACCGCCCACCGCCCCGTACGAGCCCGCCTCCTTCCCCTGCGTCAGCCGCGCCGCCGCGGCCGTCCACTCCTGCAGCAGCTCCACCAGCTCGGCCCGCTTGTCCGTGGTGACGTCGAAGGCCACGAAGTGCAGCCGGTCCTGCGCGGGCGTGACGATCCCGGCCTGGTGCTCGCCGTAGAAGGGGAAGGGGTCGGAGGTGGAGGTGGCGTGCGCCTGGGGCGGCTCGTCCAGCAGCGTGTTCGCCGCCACCATCCCGGCGCCCAGCGTGGCGGCCCCGGCCGCGCCGAGACCGAACACCTTCCTCCTGCTCACCCGCTCCTTCGCGGAGCCCTGCCCGTCGGTCGTCATCGTGCCCGCCTCCCTACTTCGCGACGACCGGCGCGATCTTGCTGATCGGCTCGGCCAGCGCGTTGATCGTGTCGGACAACGTCTTCAGCTCGGCCTTGGACAACTCGTCGTGCAGCCGCCACCCGTCGCCCTTCTGGTGCGCCGCGAGCGCCGCCTCCGCCGCCGCGAACTTCTCGTCCAGCGTCTTGACCAGGTCGGGAGCCCGCTCCTCCAGCACCGGCCGCAGCGCCTGCACGGCCGCCTTGGAGCCTTCGAGGTTGGCGTCGAAGTCCCACAGGTCGGTGTGCGACCAGATGTCCTCCTCGCCGGTGATCTTCCCGGTAGCCACCTCGTCGAGCAGTTCCTTGGCGCCGTTGGCCAGGTTCAGCGGGGTCAGGGGGGTGGCGTTGGCCTTGGCCACGATGGTCCTGACGTCGGCGATCAGCTTGTCGGCCATCGGGCCGCTCTTGCTGATGTCCCGGTGAATCCACAGATCCTTCTCGATCCGGTGGAAACCGGTCCACTCCTCACCCTCGGCCAGGTCCGCCTCGCGGCCGTCGATGGCGGGGTCGAGGTCACCGAAGATCTCCGCGACCGGCTCGATGCGCTCCCAGTACGTACGCGACACCGGGAACAACTCCTTGCCCTTGCCGATGTCCCCGGCCTTGACCGCGTCCACGAACTCCTGCGTCTTGACCAGCAACGTGTCGGTCTGCGACTTGACGTAGCGCTGGTAGCTCTTCGTGGCCTCGGCCAGCTTGGCGTCGGCGTTGAGCGGTTTGTGCTCGCCGGTCACCTTGAACGCGTTCCGGAGGCCCTTGCCGATCATGCCGGGTTTGCACGCCGTCTCGTACGCACCCGCGGGCAGTTCGGTGATGAGCTCCCTGGTCAGGCCCGGGACGATGTTCTCGACCTCGGCCATGACGCGGTCGCCCGGCGCGTACACGTAGAACTCGGTGACCTTGCTGCCGCCGTTCGTGATCGAGAACGTGGTGGTGCCCGCCGCGACCTCGGTGGCGGCCACCTTGCACTCGGTGTCGGACGCGGCCACGGTGATCTTGCCGGGTCCGGAGGGGGAGGGCGCGGGGCCCGAGCCGCAGGCGGCCATCGCCGCCAGGGCCAGCGCGCCGGCGGACAGGCGGATCGCGGTAGGCATGATGACTCCCGTTCAGGCCGAGGCGGGCGCGGGGGTGGGCTTGACGCGCTGGGGTCGCAGGAAGAGGAAGAGGGTGGGGACGAGGTACGCGGCCCACGCCACGACCTCGGCGACACTGGGCTGCGGGGTGATGTTGAACATGCCGGTCAGCAGGGCCGCGTACCAGGAGTCGGCGGGCAGGACCGCGCTGATGTCGAAGGCATACGTGCTCAGGCCCGGCAGCACGCCCGCCTCCTGGAAGTCGTGCACGGCGTACTTGAAGATCCCTGCGGCCACGAGGATCAGCAGTATGCCCGTCCAGGTGAAGAACCGGGTCAGGTTGATCGTCACGGTGCTGCGGTAGATGCCCCACCCGATCAGCACGGCCGTGACCAGCCCCAGGGAGATCCCGATCAGCGGCTGCGCCGTCGCGGTGGCCCCCTGCACGGAGGCGAAGAACAGCAGCGCCGTCTCCAGCCCCTCGCGGGCGACGGTCAGGAACGCCATCACGACCACCGCGACCCAGCCCAGCTCCAGCGCCTCCGACAGCCTGCCGCGCAACTCCTTGGAGAGCGCCCGCGCCGCCCGGCGCATCCAGAAGATCATCCAGGTGACGAACACGACCGCGAGCAGCGAGGTGATCGCCTCGAACAGCTCCTGCCCGGTGTAGTCCAGGCGTGCCGCGGTGAAGGTCAGCAGCGCCCCGAACGCCACCGACAACACGACGGCCGCGCCGACCCCGCCCCAGACGTGGGGCAGCCGGTCCTTGCGGCCGCTCTTGACCAGAAAGGCGACGAGGACCGAGACGACGAGCGCCGCCTCGAGCCCTTCGCGTAGTCCGATGAGATAACTGGCGAACACCGTTCGCTCACCGCCTGCCCGAGGAGAGCCTTGCCTAAATTAGGACAGGCAAAGCAAACCTGCGCAAGCTCCCAGAACGACAGCTCATCCTTGGAGGTTGCCGGACAGCAGGTCGAGCAGGGGCTGGCGGCGTACGCATCGCTCCAGCAGGAACGAGTCGGCCAGCTCGACGAGGTCGTCGTCGCCGAGCCCGCCGAACAGCCCCGCGTACTCGGGCAACAGCGCCTGCGCCAGCAGGATGTGCCTGATCAGGTCGTCGGCCTGGTAGCGGGCGCCCCAAGGGTAGGGATCCCAGCCGGGGAACTCCGAGGAGATCAGCTCGTGCAGCGGCGCCAGCACGTCCGCGGACTCCTCCATCGTCGAGCCCCAGCGGTCCACGCCGAGCCGCTGCTTCTTGGCCATGAAGTCGCCGAACCTGTCCAGGTACGGCCCCGCGGCGTGCACCAGACCCTGCAGCCCCACATCCTTGTACGTCCACAACGACCAGCCCACGTCCTGCCCGTCGTAGATCTCGAGCTGGTCCCGCAGGATCTGGTAACGCTGGGCGTCCATGTCCGGCTTGCCGGTGTAGACGGGCCCAAACTCGCCCACCCACAGCGGGGTGCCGGTCTCGCGCTGGAAGCGGGAACGTTCGGCGAACGTATGCTCCAGTTCGCCGCGGTCGCACCACTTACCGCGGGTGTACCCCGGATAGGGGCCACCGTGGGCGAAACCGGCCAGCGCATAGTCGTGGAGAACAAAGACGGTGTTCTCATACACCTCACGAAATATCGAGAAATCGGTGGAGTAGGTGTTGCCGTCCAGGAACAGGATGTGATGCGGATCCGCGGCCCTGATCGCCTTGACCAGCCTGTCGTAGAACGGGCCGATCGCCTTGCCCGACACGTCCCCAGGCTCGTTGACCGGGTTGTATCCGGCCACCCAGGGATGGTCGCGGTAGTGGTCCGCGATCACCTCCCACAGGTGCACCGCCCGGTCCTGGAAGTGCCGGTGCTGCCAGAACCCGGCCATGTGGGTGGGATTGTCCGAGTGCCAGTGCTGGTTCTGGGAGCCGGGCAGCGCGTGCAGGTCGATCACGCTGTAGACGCCGTGCTCGCCCAGGAGGTCGATCACCCGGTCCAGGTGGCGGAAGCCGCGCGGGTCGAGCTCCAGGGGCCGGTCGTCGGACTCCCAGTGACGGTAGTTGACCGGGATGCGCACGCAGTTCATGCCCATCCCGGCCAGCAGGGCCGCGTCCTGTTCGGTGAAGAACGAGGTCAGCAGCCGGTCGAAGAACAGCTCCGCCCGGTCGTCGCCGAGGACGGAGCGCACGGCGTCCCGCATGGAGGATTCGTTGGCCGGGTGGCCGGTGATGAAGTTCTCCATGTTCATCCAGCCCCCGAGACCCACCCCCCGCAGGCGTACCGGTGTGTCGTCGTCCCGGACGAGCTGGGTTCCGGATACGTGAAGCACGAAGTCACCCCTTCGTCGCACCGGCGGTGAGACCACCGACCAGGTGTCGTTCCGCTATGGCGTAGAACCCGAGCGCGGGCACCATGGCCAGGATGAGATAGGCCAGGATGCGGGCGGTGTCGGAGGCGTACTGGCCCTGGAACTGCTGGATGCCGAGCGGAAGTGTCCAGCTCGCCTCGTCGCTGAACACCACGAGCGGCAGCATGAAGTTGTTCCAGCTCCCCACGATGGCCAGCACCGAGACGGTGGCCATGGCGGGCCTGGCCATCGGCAGCAGGATCCGCCAGAAGAACCCGAACGGCGTGCACCCGTCGATCGTGGCCGCCTCCTCGATCTCACCCGGGATGCTGCGGAAGAAGCCGCGCAGGATGATGATCGTCAGTGGCAGGCCGAAGGCGGCCTGCGTGAGAATGACGCCGAGCGGGTTGTCCAGCAGCCCGAACGTGCGCAGCAGCACGAAGATCGGCAGGATGGCCACCGCGAACGGGAACATCAGCCCCGCGGTGAACAGCGTGAAGAACAACTCCCTGCCCCGGAAGGCGAACCTGGCGAAGACGAACCCCGCCAGCGCCGCCAGCGCGACCGTCAGCACGGTCGTGATCACGGCGATGAACGTGCTGTTCCACACCTGCAGCCAGAACGAGCCCGAGCCCAGCACGTCGGTGTAGTTCGCCGTGATCCACGCTTCGGGCAGGCCGAACGGGTTCTCGGACAGCTCGCTGTTCTCCTTGAACCCGCCGAGCAGCGCGTAGAAGACCGGGATGACCATGAACACGCCCACGATCACCGCGATCACGTGCAGCGGCAGCGTGTTGCGCCGCCGTCTGGCCGGGCTCCGCTTGCCGTGGTTCATCGCCGGCCTCCCAGGGACGTCGTCGCGCCCTCCAGGTCCCGGCGCATGACGAAACGCTGGTAGACGAGGGCGAAGACGAGGCTGAGCGCGAACATCACGACGCTGATCGCGCTGGCGTACCCGACCTGGGAGCGCTTGAAGCCCCAGTCCATCATGGTGACGGCCATCGTCTCCGAGGAGTGCGAGGGCCCGCCGCCGGTGAGGATCCAGACCAGGTCGAACAGCTGAATGGTGTAGATGACGGACAGGAAGATGCTGATCCGGATCGTCGGGCCGAGCAGCGGCAGCGTGACGTGCCTGAACGTCTTCCAGCCCGTGGCCCCGTCGATCTGGGCGGCCTCGATGAGCTCGTTCGGGATGTTCTGCCGCCCGGCGAGATAGATCATCATGTGGAAACCGAAGTACTTCCAGGTCATGACCAGGAAGAGGGCGGGCATCACGGTGTTGGGATCGGCCAGGAACTCCGACTCCAGTCCGAACACCGACAACACCCGGGTCGCCAGGCCGCTGCCGGGCGAGAGGATCAGCGAGAACAACACGCCGGTGATGACCTCGCTGAGCACGTACGGCGCGAAGAACAACACCCGGTAGAGCGCCCGCCCGCGCATGCGCTGGTTCAGCAGCATGGCGATGGCCAGCGAGAACGGCAGCTGCACGAAGATCGACAGCAGCACGAGGACCAGCAGGTGCCACAGATCCTGGGCGAAGATCTCGCTGGTGAACAGCCGGGTGAAGTTGTCCAGGCCGATGAAGTTGGACGGCAGGCCGCCGAAGCCGTTCCACCTGAACACGCTCGAATACAGGGCCACCAGCATGGGGGCCACGACCAGCAGGAGGAAGAGCACCAGCGCCGGCAGCATGAACAGGGCGATGGTCACCCAGCGCCCACGGCGCCTGGTGGCAGGGGCGGGGGCCGGAAGCTTGAGCGCCTCCGGCCCTTTCGTGAGCGTCGTCATTCTTCGCTCTTGGCCACTTCGGTGATGTCCGCGCCGACCTCTTGCGGCGTCTTCGTGCCGGCGATCAGTTCGGCCACGCTGTCGTTGACCTGCTGGCCGACGGCGGGCGGGTAGGCCTGGTCCAGGTAGAGCTGGTAGCCGCTGGCGGCGGCCAGCAGGGTCGCCACCTGCTTGAGGTTGGGGTCCTTGACCGCGCTTTCCTCGCCCTTGAGCACCGGCAGCACGCCACCGGACTCGACGGCCTTGGAGTGGTTGCCCATCTCCGTCATGAACTCGACGAACTCCACGGCCTCCTTCGGCGCGTCCGCGCCCACGGCCAGCCCGCCGCCACCGCCGAACGCGTCACCGACCGAACCCTTGCCGCCCTCGACGGCCGGGAACGGGAAGAAGCCGAGGTCGTCGCCAAGCCCCTTACCCGAGTCTGTCTGCACGCTCGGCGCCCACTGGCCCATCAGCTCCATGGCGGCCTTGCCGTTGCTCACGGTGGCGGACTGGCCGTCGGGGGTGGAGTACGCGGCGCCCAGGAAGCCCTTCTGGAACGGTTGCAGGTCGGCCAGCGCCTTCACCTGCTGCCCGGCGGCGACGAAGTCGGGCTTGGTGAAGTCGTGGTCGGTGGCGGCCTGTTTGAGCGCGTCCAGGCCGGCGATGCGCAGGGCCAGGTAGGCCCAGTAGTAGTGGCCGGGCCACTTCTCCTTGCCGGCCAGCGCGATCGGCGTGACGCCCGCGGCCTTGAGCTTCTTGACGTCGTCAAGGAACCCCGACCAGGTGGCGGGGGCTTCGGTGATGCCCGCCTTCTCGAAGAGTTTCTTGTTGTACCAGAAACCGACCAGGCCGATGTCGGTGGGCAGGCCGTAGGTTTTGCCGTCCAGTTGGTACGCGCTCAGCGCCGCCGGCGTGAAGGTCGGCAGCACGTCGGCGGTGTCGGCGGAGATGTCCTTGACCAGTCCCGCGTCGATCTGCTGCTTCAGTACGCCGCCGCCCCACGAGGCGAAGATGTCGGGGGCCTTGTCGGACTGCGTGATCGTGGTGAGCTTGGCCTTGTACGCGTCGTTCTCCAGAACGGTGGCCTTGATCGTGACGTTCGGGTTCTTGGCCTCGAACTCCTTGGCCCGCTGCGCCCAGAGCGACTTGAGGGGCTCGGCGGTCGACAGGTGCCACCACTCCAGCGTGACCTTCTCGGGGGAGCCGCTCGTGCCTTGCTGAGGAGCGTTCCCCCCACCGCCGCCACAACCTGCCATGAGCACGGCGGCGGCCACTAAGACGAGACTACGTTTCATAGGGGTTCCCTTCCTCAGCTGAGTGGCGAAAGTTTCGTTAAACCCCCGATAATTTCGATGACGCGATCGTAGGTAAACGCCGTGTAAAGCGTCAACACCTCGGCCGGGAGCGATCCCAAACCGAAACTTTCGGATACACTCCCGATTTGTGTCAGCGAAGAGACGGGTGACGATCGCACTGATCGCGGAGGAGGCCGGGGTCTCCATCCCGACGGTCTCGAAGGTCATCAACGGGCGCCCAGAGGTCGCTCCGGCGACCCGTCACAAGGTCGAACGGCTGCTGCAGGAGCACGGCTACCAGCGGCGCATCAGCCAGGACGACACCCCGGCGGGGCTGGTGGACCTGGTCTTCGCGGAGATCGAGTCGCCCTGGGCCATGGAAATCGTCCGAGGGGCGGAGGGCGCGGCCCACGAGGCGGGCGCCAGCGTCGTCATCTCGGTCCTGCACACGCACGCGGGTCCAGGCCGCGACTGGCTGGAACGCCTGGCCGCCCGGCGTACGGACGGGGTCGTCATAGTGGCCTCACGCCTGTCGACCGGCATCCAGGCCCAGCTCAGCGCCCGCTCGCTCCCGTTCGCCGTCGTGGACCCCGAGGGCGAGCCCGCCCCCGGCGTCGTCTCGGTGGGCGCCACCAACTGGAACGGCGGCCTGGCCGCCACCCGCCACCTCCTCGAACTCGGCCACCGCCGCATCGGCATGATCAGCGGCCCCTCGGACATGTTGTGCAGCCAGGCGCGGATAGACGGCTACCGCGCCGCCCTGGAGACGGCCGGCCTTCCCGTGGCCCCCGACCTCATCAGGCGCGGCACGTTCCTCGTGGACTCCGGCCACGACCAGGGCCACGCCCTGCTGTCCCTCGCCAACCCGCCCACGGCCATCTTCGCGGGCAGCGACCTCATGGCCTTCGGCGTCTTCGAAGCGGCCCGGCAGCGGGGACTGCGGGTTCCCGAGGATCTGAGCGTGGTGGGATTCGACGACCTGCCGCTGGCGAAGTCGGCCTGGCCGCCGCTGACGACGGTACGCCAGCCACTCCAGGAGATGGCCGCCCTGGCCACCCGTACGGTGCTGGCGATGGGGCACGGGGAGGTCCCAGAGACGAAACGGGTCGAACTGGCCACGGAACTGATCGTCAGAGAGAGCACCGCCCGCTACGACCAGTAGGTTCCCCGCAGCCACCCACCCGTTGCCCGTCTGGGTGGTAAACCATGGACGCCCGCCCCGAGCGGTCCTCGCTGTCGCTCGGGCTGTCCCTCCTGGTGCGCCTTCGGCGCACAACGGTCTTCGCGGTCAGGCGCTTCGCGCGTGGGGCTCAGGCGTTTCCTCCAGTCGGGCCGGAGCTTCGACCCCCGGAGGACTTCGCTTCGCTCAGACGCCTCACTTACGCGCAGGTCATGCTCGGGAAGATAGGTTGCTCGGTATGACCGCTCAGCCTGTGGAGCCCGTTGTGCCCCGTGATCCAGGTGAGGATCCGGCGGCGATCTTCGAGGCGCTTCCGCCGCCGTACCGTGCCCGGTTCCGGGCGGAGTACGACGAGGCTTTGGAGGCCGCGCACGACTTGGCCCGCTTCAAGCAGGTGCAGACGCTGTTGCGTCAGTGGCGCCTGCGTGCGATCGCTTACGCCCGCCCGGGCTACGAGGAGGCCGTCCAGGACGCTCTCCAGAAGCGTACGGAGACGTTCACTCCCTACACCCCGCCGGAGTGGGACGTTGCAGGCAGGAAGTCAGGAGTTCGAATCTCCTAGGCTCCACCATCGAAGGGTCCGGGTAGGTGGGCCGGCGCTCACCCAAACCCCGCCCCGAAGGGGCTTCGCAGGGGCGCTTCGCGCGGGAGGGCTCAGGCGTCCTTCTTTGGCGCCTCCGGCGCACCCAGCTCGGCCACCTGCTGAGCGTGAGCGTGCTGCCCTCGATCTCCCTCGGCATCATCCCCCTCGGCGCCGACCGGTCCACGATCTGGCCGACCGAGGGGTTCTTCATGTTCGACGACGCCGAGGTGACCGTCGAACTCGTCTCCGGCCACCTCACCGTGACGCGGCCGCACGAGATCGGCATGTACGCGGGAGCGTTCACGGACCTGGCCGGACTCGCCGTATACGGCAAGTCGGCACGGACTCTGATCAGGTCCGCGCTCGCAGCCCTGGATGAATAGGCTCGGGCCCGACGTACGCATCAGGCCCAGCTCATCATGCCTCTGCCACGCCTGCGGGCACACTCATCGCGTCCTCAGGCAGCGTGTCTTTGGTTGTGTGGACTTCCGCCCAGACCGCCCTGCCGCCGAGGGCGTCCTCGCGTACGCCCCAGAAGGCCGACAGCTGTTCGACGATGCTCAGCCCCCGGCCTGCGCACGCCGTGTCGCTGAACTCGCGCAGGCGAGGAACGGTCACGGATCCCTGATCGATGACCGTGATACGCGCGGTGGACTCGTCGAGCGCACTGACATCCACCGTGACCAGGCCGCCGGACAAGCGCGAGTCGGTATGGAGCACGGCGTTTCCGACCAGTTCGCTAACTACGATCAGCACGTTGTCCACGTCCTGATGTCCAGCGCATTTCAGAACACGGCCGACGCAGTGGCGAGCCACCGTGACCGAAGAAGCGACACCCGGAAACACCAGCTCTGCGAGGAACTGCTCCATCACGACTCCGCTCCCCGCAACACGCAGATGGCCGGTGAAGGGGCGCAGTGGAAGCGCGTCGTCGTATGTGCCAGCGATGACGCAGAGTCGTGGCGATCTCGCTGTTTGTGACCGAAGATGACCATGCTGGTCCCTTCCTTCGCGTGTGCTGACGGAGATCCCTGATGGCGCCGTGTCTCTGGGGCGCGGGGTGTATGAGTGGTAGTGTTCACGTGAATACCTTTAAATGCAACCATTCATTTAAAAGCCATCAAGCTGTGGCCTGGAGAGAGGGAGCAAGGACGTGGCCCGCGGCAAGCACATACCGACCGTGGCGAGCACGCGCTTGGCGAGCGAGCTTCGAAACCAGCGCGAGAAAGCAGGCATGAGCCAGGAGGCCGTGGCCGAACAGATGGGCTGGGCCGAAAGCAAGCTCTACCGGATCGAGAACGACAAGAGCCGGGTCCTCCAGCGCGACATCAAGCGACTGCTGTCCCTGTACGGGACGGAGAGCGCGCAGGCCGAAGTGATCACCGAGCTTGGCCGCCTGGCCGGCGAGCCTGACTGGTGGCACCAATACTCGGGGGCGATCCCTGAGTGGTTCCAGGTCTATGTGGTGCTGGAGGCGTCGGCATCACGTCACCTGGGGTACGACTCCGAGCTCGTTCCCGGCATCATGCAGACCGAGCGTTACGCACGAGCGATCATGATGACCACGCCCGATCGCGGCCCCGATGAGGAGATAGAGAACCAGCTCAAGGTGCGTAAGAGCCGTCAGGTGCGGCTCTCCGGAGCCAATCCTCTCAACCTCTGGCTGATCTTGAACGAGGGCGTTATTCGTCGCATGGTGGGCGGGCCGGACGTCATGCGCGAACAGGTCGAACGCCTGATTGAGGTCGCGCAGCTCCGCAACGTCACCGTCCAGGTGCTGCCGTTCAAGGCCGGCGAACACAGCGCCATGCACGGCTCATTCACGATCTTGGAGTTTCCAACTCCGCACGACCCCGACAAGGTGTACCTGGAACAGCAAATCGGGGGCATATACACGCAGAAGACGCATGAGGTGGAGCGATATAAGGTGATGTTTGACGATCTGCGTGCCCGCGCGCTCGGCCCGAGAGAGACGATCGCCATGTTTCGCTCGATCGTCACAGAATTAACGTGACAGCGCCTCAGCAACGAGGGAGAAGTAACCGTGGACCTGAGCGCTGCGATCTGGCGTAAGAGCGCCCAGAGCGGCAACAACGGTGGCCAGTGCGTCGAGGTCGCTGTGGTGCGTGGCCGCGACGCTGGAGTGGCCAACAAGGCGGAGGAGGAGTTCGTCGTCCTCGTCCGGGACAGCAAGAACCAGGACCGCCCGCCGGCCGTGTACACCGTCCCGGAGTGGGACGCCTTCTGCGAAGGCGTGCGAGAGGGACGCTTCGACTCCTCGGCCATGATCAAGGAACTTGGGACGGCTTCTGCCGCCTGACTGGGGCCTTAGGCAGCCGATCAAATCTGTCTGCGAGCCCAGGTTACTGATGGCGACGTCGTCCCGGAATCGCCCGAGGCCCAGGAGGTGCGCTGGGTGGCTGCCAAGGACCTGGAGGCCCACGACAGCGACGAGCCGTCTTCTGGCGGTTGACGACATCGCATGGCCCGTCCACGAAACACCGACAAGCCTCACTTGTCCCGGCATCCCGGCCGGAAGTGAGACAGCTACAGCGATGATGGTGGCCTCGGAGGAAGGAATCCCCCGCCTTCACTTCAGGCGGGGGAGGATGTCTAACGAGCCCGTACCGAGAAGCCCGGCAGGCGCCGCGTCGGCCTACTGTGTCGATCCGAGCCGAACGGCCTGAGCCTGCACGCCAGTGGGAGCGTCCCAGGTGGCCCCGACCCCGACCAGATGCCAGCCATCGGAGCAGTCGGCGGTGGTGTACAGGAACGCGGTGTCGGTGGTGTCGTTCGAGAAGCGGACCGCACCATCGCCCAGCGGCAGGCAGGTGTCGCTGACCGGATTCTCGACCTTGAACTCCGGCCCGCCGGAAGTGGTGACGTAGGTGTAGGAGCCCGTGGCCGCCTGTGCGGACGGCGCGGCCAGCAGGAGGGCGACCAGCGGGGCGGCGAGCGTCACCGGCCCGAACCCTTTGTGCTTGTTCATATGCGAAGAGTAATTGGCTGGTAATGCCAACGCCACGCCTTTTCGGGCGCAGGGAAGGTCACTGCCAGGCGGCGGCGACCACGAGCACCGCCCATCCCGCGATCACGCTACCGAGTGGCGTACGGCGCGATCCTTCATGGCACCTGTCTTTGATCGCGGGTGAGCCGGGCGAGTCCGGTGATCATGAGTGCCACGGACGCCAGGCCGACGGCGACCACGCTCGGCAAGTACCAGTGCGGGCCCTCGATCACCACCTCCAGGACTGCCTCATCGCTGTCGCCGAGCCGGAACGGCGTCCAGATGCACGCGAACAACAGCACTAAGAAGTACGGCAGGACAAGGACGAACGCCGCGGCCGCGGACGACTCGGTCACGCCGTACCGTCTGATGCGCCAGACCATGACGGCGAGGGCCAGGGTGAGCGCGCCGAACACCCAGGTGTAACCCTTGATCACCGTGTCAGCCACGGCGAGAAAGCTTTCTGCGGCCTGAAGGTTGGGCCAGTCCTCCTCCGTTGCGCGGGAGATGGCCAGCGCCTGAGCTCCGCCGACGAGACCGAGCACTGTGATGATCGGGCCGGCCGAGAACGCGGTGACGAACAGCACCGTGCTGCTCCTGGCGGCGAGGAGGGCGGCGAGGAGCGGCACGGCCGGAACGGCCACGATCGACCAGGCGCTGAATAAGTCGTCCATCGGCTCTTTCTAGTCGAGCCGGAGGCCGTCCGGAAACCAACCGCACCGCTGCCCGGCCAATTCGGCGGCGCCGCAGCCGCCTGCCGCAGCGCCATGGCTGATCGTGGCAGGGGGCAGGGGGCCGCAAACTTCGAGGTCATCGCAGTGCGTACCGATGGGATCGCGCCGCTACGGAGGCGCGCCCCTGGTCTTCCGTTCTCTTCTCGACATGCGAGACTCTTCCCGGTTGCTGGGGGACTCCATCAGCGCGGTAGCCGTCTCACCTCAGGCCGAGATGCCGGGAGAGATGAGCGCCTGGCGGGTGTTTCGTGGCCGGGCCAGGCGATGTCGTCGACCGCCAGAAACGGCTCACCGGCCACGGTAGCGGGGGTCGCTCCGGTGAACGCCATCACCTCCCGATGCAGGTGGGACTGGTCGGCGTAGCCGGTGTCGGCCGCGACCCGGGCCGCGCCCTCACCCGCGACCAGGCGGTGGGCGGCATGGTCGAAGCGGACCAGCGTCGCGGCGCGCTTGGGCGGCAGGCCGAGTTGCGAGCGGAACCGGGACCACAGGCGCTTACGACTCCACCCGACCTCGGCCGCCAGCCCGTCGACCCGGACCAGGCCGTGGCCGCCGGCGATCCGATCCCACGCCCAGGCCACCTCCGGGTCCACCGGCGGCCCCGCCTCGAACCGGCGGGCGAGCAGCGCGTCCGTCAGCGCGAAGCGGTCCTGCCACGAGGAGACCTCGCTCAGCCGCTCACGGATCCGTGACGTCTCCCGGCCCCACAGGTCGTCCAGGGCCACCACCGCGCCGTCGAGTTCGGCGGGGGAGACGCCCAGAACGGCGCGTGCGATCACCGGGGACAGGCGCACCTGCACGCACTCGACGTTCTTGCCGCGCGCCCAGAGCGCGCCTCCGGACCCGGCCCCGGGCCAGGCGACGACACTTCCCCGCTGCTGCCCGGCGGCATGGTCCATGACGGGCGAACCGGTGCCGAACTCCAGAAGCAGCGTCACGGCCGGGTGCGGGACCATCCGGAGCGCGTCCAGGTCACGGACGCGGAACCCGGCCATGGTGACACCGGCCACCCGGCTGGGCCGCTGCGGGTTTGCGACGTCCCACAAAGCCGCACCGTGTACGAACGTCCGCACGGCCCCATGCTACGCGAGCCGCCTGCGGGAACATTCGTTCAATCCGTCGGCGCGCGTCGGCGGCGACAGTGGCCTCATGACCCTTTCTGACAGCGGACCAGCTACCGAAAGCTCGACCCTGGCCCTGGACGACGGCGACATTTACCTCTGCCAGGACGGCCCCCGCGACGCCCCCGCACTCCTGCTCATCCACGGTTCCGCCTCCTCGGCCCGCTCGTGGGACCCGCTGGTCCCGCTGCTGACCGGATCCCATCACGTCATCCGGATCGACCTGCTCGGGCACGGCCTGTCGGGCAAACCGTCCGACAGCAGCTACGCGATTCCGGACCAGGCGCGCCGTATCGGCATGGCACTGGACCGGCTGGGCGTCGAGCACGCCATCGTGGCCGGTCATTCCAGCGGCGGCTACAGTGCCACGGCTCTCGCCGAACAGCGACCCGACCTGGTGACCGCCCTCGCGCTCATCAACACAGGACCCAGCCTGAACGCCTTCATCGCGCCGACGTCGGCCGCGATCGACCCTGCGCAGTGGCCGCCGACCGACGAGCAACTCCGCGAGTTCGCGAGCACCGGTTTCAGCCGCGTGGGCTACCAGATCCCACAAGAGCTCCTGGACGAGGTGCGCGCCATGACCTACCACACGCTCATCGCGACGATGCAGGGGTCCACCGGTTACCTGGAGCAGCGGTCGCTCCCGGATCGGCTGACGGTCCTCGGCAAGCCGCTGCTGGTGATCTTCGGTGAGGACGACCGGAGATGGCGGTCCTCCTCCGCCGCCGACTACCGCGCCGTGCCGGGCGCGAAAGTCGAGTTGCTGCCCGGTCTCGGACATTCGCCCCTTCTGGAGGATCCTCCGCGGACCGCCGCACTTCTGCTGGCCTTCACCGCGAGCCACGCGGTGCGGGCGGACTGAACGAGAACTCTGCGACACTCCTCATATGATCGTCAGACTCGCGTGTGAGCAGGACACAGCGGGTTTCCTCGGACTGGCGGCGCAGGTCGAGCACTGGTTCGGCCCGATGGTGCAGGACCCGGGTTTTCGTGCCAACCTCGCCAAGTTCATCGGCCGGAGTACTCGATCATGTGTTTGAATTGATGCATGGACTTCCCCAGGTATCTGGAGCTGCTCGATCGCGATTGCGCGCGGCTGCGGGAGGCCGCCGTCCGTGACCTGGCCGCGGCCGTGCCGTCCTGCCCCGGTTGGACGGCGGCTGACCTGCTGCTCCATGTCAGTGCGGTGTTCCTGCACAAGGCCGAGACGATGCGCCTCGGTGCGTGGCCCAGGCCGTGGCCGCCCGAGCCCGAGCCGAGCGAGCCCGCCGCATACTTCGATCGTTGCCTGGGCGTCTTGCACCGGGAGTTCGCCTCCCGCAAGCCCGGGGAGACCGCCCTGACCTGGTACGAACCGGATCAGACGGTTGGCTTCTGGGTGCGGAGGATGGCGCTGGAGACGGTTGTGCATCGGGTGGACGCCGAGCTGGCGGCTGGTGAGCCGATCATGGCGATCCCCGATGACCTGGCCCTGGACGGCATCGACGAGGTTCTCGTGACCTTCCTCGCCTATGCCACGAGCAAGTGGCCGGAGGACTTCGGTGAGAATCTCACCGGCGCGGCTGGGTGGTCGGTGTCGATCATCGCGGGTGAGGGGCGGTGGCTGGTGCGGCCCGCTGCCCCGGGGGTCGAGATCGTGGCCGGTGGTGAGGCCGGCCAGGGGGAGGCGTCGGTCTCCGGGGAGCCTCAGGATGTGCTGCTGTGGTTGTGGGGGCGCGGGGATGGTGGGTCGCTGAGCTTCTCCGGTGCCGCTGAGGTCGTCGAGCGGCTGCGTGGGTTGCTGAAGGACGCGACCCAATGACGCGATGAGAGGCGATCTCGTACGCGGCGAGGCGCGGTGACGGCTACGCGGTGACGGCTAAGCGGTGACGGCTAAGCGGTGACGGCTAAGCGGTGACGGCTAAGCGGTGACGGCTACGCGATGGCGGCTATGCGGTGACGGCTATGCGATGGCGGCTACGCGATGGCGGTGCGGAGGAGGTCCCGTAGGCGGGTGGCGTACGCGTGCGGATGGCTGGTGTTGCCGTTGTGGCCGCCGGGGAACTCGGCCAGATCGGTGCCCAGGAGCTTGGCCAGTTCGACCGCGCACCGGTGGTCGAAGACCGTGCGTGGCGTGGTCAGGCCGGTGGCGGGGATGATGCGGGTCCGGCAGGAGGACAGGTCGAGATCGTCATCGATGACGGCGAGGAAGTCGTACCGGATGAAGAAGTCGAAGTTGGTCTGGCGCTGGGCGGTCATGGGTTGCGGGGTCAGGTCGGGTTCGGTTTCGCCGCCGGTGATGCCGAGGCTGCGTGCGATCTCCTTGAGGGCCGGCGGGAGACCGGCTTCGAGGTAGAGGTCGCGGACCTCGGCCAGTTCGGTGCGGTGCTCGGCCTGGTCGGGCTTCGGCAGCAGCCAGGGGGAGACCGGCTCGTGGGCGATGAGCAGGCTGAGCTGCTCGGGGTGGTGGGCGGCCAGGTGGAGGCCGATGGAGGCGCCCAGGCTCTGGCCCAGCATGAGGACGGGCTCGTCGGTGAGGTGCGCCAGGAGCCGGTGCACGTCGTCGGCGTGCTGCCGGACGGTCACGCCGGCGCTGGAGGCGTCGATGGTGCTGCGGCTCAGGCCGCGTCGGTCGTAGGTGATCACGGTGTGGTCGTCGGCGAGGTGGGTCACCAGGTCGATGCTTCGGCCCGCGTCGCCCTCACCGCTCTCCGAGATCAGCAGGAGCGGGCCGGTGCCGCGCGTTTCGTAGTAGAGGTCGGCGTTCTGTACGCGCAAGGTGCTCTTGGTCATGCGACCACCATAACCCATCAAATTTGATGCATCAAGTTTGATGGGTTATTTGCGGAGGTTGGGGATGAGCTGGTCCGCCAGTTCCTCCAGGGCCGCAACGGCTCTGCGTACGCGCTCCGAGTCCTCCGTGCCCAGGGCGGTGGCCAGCGCCGCGTCGATCGGGGTGTCGCGGACCCGCGTCACGCGCTCCGACACCTCCGGGGTCTCCCGGATGATCGTGCGCCGGCGATCCCTGGGATCGGTTTCGGCCGTCACCGCGCCCGCCGTGCGCAGGCGGGCGATGGCGGCGGAGACTGCGCTCTGCGGCAGGCCCGTGCGGCTGGCGATCTCGCCGACCGTGGTGTCGGGGTGGGCGCGCAGGTCGCTCACGACGATCATGACGGTACGTACACTCGTGGACTGCTCGCCGATCCCCTCGGTCGGCATCGCCTCTTCGCCGATCTTCATCAGCGTCCGGCCCAGCAGGAACAGTTCGACCCCATTCACCCTCAGCAACATACCGGCGCGGTCGATAAGGTCGGGTGGCGTGACGACCGAGTTGGAGTGTCTTGCCGAGCGGCTGCGGGAGTTCGCGCGGGTCAGGGAGTGGGAGCAGTTCCACACGCCGAAGAACCTCGCGATGGCCTTGGCGGGTGAGGTCGGGGAGCTGGTGGCGGAGTTCCAGTGGCTCACCGCGGAGGAGTCCAGGAGTCCTGATCCGCAGACGCTGGACAGGATGCGTACCGAACTGGGGGATGTGACCCTCTACCTGGTGCGGCTGGCTGACGTGCTGGGGGTGGACCTGGTGAAGGTGGCGCGGGACAAGCTGGATGACAACGAACGCCGGTACGACGCCGATCTTTACCGTGGGTCGGCCAGGAAGGCGCCGCCGTCCTCGCCTGGGACTTGAAACGTCATGTGGCGTTGTGGCGCCGGAGGATGACGAGGGCGGCGGTCGCCAGGCCGAGGAAGGTGACGGCGCAGATCGCGGCCACCGTGTTGAGGCCGGTGGTGAAGGCGGCGCGGGCGAGGTCGAGCAGGCCGGGCAGGTCTTTGGCGGCGGTCAGCGCGGCCGTGATGCTCTCGCGGGCCGCCTCGACCTGCAGGTGTTCGGGAAGCTCCCCCCGGTAGACGGCGGTGCCGATGCTGCCCAGCATGGCCACGCCCACCGCGACGCCGAACTCGCCGCTCGTCTCCGTCACCGACGCCGCAGAACCCGCCTTCTCCGGCGGGGCGGCCATCATGATGATGCCGTTGCCCACGCCCATCGGCAGCGCGATGCCCCCCGAGGCCAGGACGAGGCCGGCCACGACGAGGCCGGTGCCGCCCGTGCTCGGTACCTGCGTGTGCAGGAACAGGCCCACCGCGCCCAGCGCCAGGCCGGCGGCCATCACGTACGCGGTGCCGGTGCGGCGGGCGATCGCGGGGGCGAGGGTGAGGGCGGCGATCATGGCGAGGTTCTGGGGGACCAGCCACAGCCCGGTTTCGAGCGGTGACATCGCCTCGACGGTCTGCAGGTACTGGGTGGTCATCAGTGTTGTGCCGGCCATGACGATCCCGCCCAGGAGCATGATGCCGAGCGTGGTGGAGAAGGCGCGGTTGGCGAAGAGGCTCAGGTCGAGCAGCGGCACGACAGGGCTGGAAGCAGCCCTGGTGAGGCGGCGTTGGCGGGTGAGGAACAGGGCGCCGAACGTGAGGCCGGCGACGATCGCCGCCAGGGACACCGGGTGCCAGCCGCTTCTGGCGACCTCCTTGAGACCGTAGATGACGGGCAGGATGGTGGCGAGGGACAGGGCGACGCCGGGCAGGTCGAGGCGGCCGGCGGCGGGCTCGCGGTGCTCGGGCAGCAGCGTACGGGCCGTGACCAGGACCACTGCCATGAACGGCACGCTCAGCAGGAACGCCGACCCCCACCAGAAGTGCTCCAGCAGCAGCCCGCCCACCAGGGGCCCGATCGTCATGCCGAGCATGAAGCAGGCGTACCAGAGCCCGATCGCGGTGCCCGCCTGGCTCGGCGTCCGGAACATGTTCCTGATCAGCGCCAGCGACGACGGCATCAGCGTGGCCCCCGCGATCCCGAGCAGCGCCCGAGCGGCGATCAACATTTCGGCGCTCCCCGAGTACGCGGCCAGTACGGACGCCGCCCCGAACGCCGTCGCCCCGATCACCAGGAGCCGGCGGCGGCCGATCCTGTCCCCGAGCGTGCCCATGGTCACCAGGAAGCCCGCCAGCATGAACGAGTAGACGTCCACGATCCAGAGCTGCTGCGGGCCGCTGGCCCCGAGGTCGGCGCTGAGGCGGGGAAGCGCGAGGTAGAGGACGCTGCCGTCGATGGACAGCAGCATGGCCACAGAGGCCAGGACCGCCAGGCCGATCCATTCGCGTCGCCCGGCCGTGGTCGTGTTCATGGCATTCCCTTTCTTCGAGAGTCGTCTCCACGGTGCGGGTACGCGCTTCAGGTGCGCTTCTCGTGGGCTTATGGCCGCGCATAAGGTGACGAGCATGAAATTTGGGGTGCTGGGGCCGTTGGCCGTCTGGACGGACGCCGGGGAGAGTGTCACGATTCCGGGCCTCAAGGTCCGGGCGCTCCTGGTGGACCTGCTCGTCCACGAAGGCCATCCGGTGTCCGTGGACCGGCTGGTGGACGATCTGTGGGGCGAGGAGACGCCGGCCAATCCGGCGGGCGCGTTGCAGGTGCGCGTTTCGCAACTGCGCAAGGCGTTCGAGGACGCCGAGCCGGGCGGCAAGAACCTGGTCGTCTCCCGCGCCCCCGGTTACCTGCTGCGGGCCGACGACGGCGCCGTGGACGCCGTGCGCTTCGCGGACCTGCTGGCGCGGGCCGAGACCGCCGACAGCCCCAGGACCAGGGCGGGGCTGCTGGGGGACGCGCTGGCGTTGTGGCGGGGGGCGGCGTACGCGGACTTCGCCGACGAGGAGTACACGCGCTCTGCCGTACACCGTCTGGAGGAGCAGCGGTTGTCGGCGCTGGAGCAGCACGCCGAGGCGCGGCTGGAACTGGGCGAGCACGGGCTGCTCGTGGGTGAGCTGGGCGACCTCGTGGGCCGGCATCCGCTGAGGGAGCGGCTGCGTGCCGTCCACATGCGGGCCCTGTACCGGGCGGGCCGGCAGAGCGAGGCGCTGGCCAGTTACGGCGAGTTGCGCGAGCGGCTGTCCGACGAGCTCGGCCTCGACCCCGGGCCCGACCTGGTGGCGCTGCACCAGGCGATCCTCGGGCAGGACCCGGCGCTGAGCGTGCCGGCCGAACGGCCCGTGACCAACCTGCCGGCCTCCGTCAGCAACCTCATCGGGCGGGACGACGCCCTGGCCGAGTTGTGCCGGCTGATGGGGGAGGAGCGGCTCGTGACGCTCACCGGGAGCGGCGGGGTCGGAAAGACCCGGCTGGCGCTGGAGGCCGCGAACCGGCTGGTGGACGGGTTCCCGGACGGCGCCTGGCTGGTGGCCCTGGACCAGGCGTCCCGCTCCCCGGCCGAGGCGGTCCTGGCGGCGCTGGACATCCGTGAGGATGCCGCCCCTGCGGAGGCCGTCAACGGGGTCGCACTGAGGCTGGCGGGTGTGCTCAAGGCGAGGCGGATGCTGCTCGTCCTGGACAACTGCGAGCACGTCGTCGAGCCGGTCGCGGAGCTGGCCGAGGTGCTGCTGCGGGCCTGCCCCGGCCTGCGCGTCCTGGCCACGAGCCGGGAGCCGCTGGCCGTGGCGGGAGAGGTGTTGTGGAGCGTGCCGCCGCTCGACGTGCCGGGCAGCGCCGACCTGGCCGTCATGGCGCGCTCCGACGCCGTGCGGCTGTTCGTGACCAGGGCCGCGGCCTCCGCTCGCGGGTTCGCACTGGACGCGGGCAACGCGCAGGCCGTCGCGCAGCTCTGCCGGCGGCTCGACGGCATTCCGCTGGCGTTGGAGCTGGCCGCCACCCGGGTGCGAGCGCTCGGCGTCCGGGGTGTGGTGGAGCGGCTGGACGACAGGTTCCGGCTGCTGGCCTCCGGGCAGCGCGGCGCGCCGGCCCGCCAGCAGACGCTCACGGCGGTGATCGACTGGAGCTGGGACCTGCTGTCCGAGGACGAGCGGGTCGTCCTGCGCCGCCTGGCCGTGCACGCCGACGGGTGCACGCTGGAGGCCGCCGAGTCCGTCTGCGTGGCGGACGACGATCTCGCGCTCGACGTCCTGGACCTGCTGGCTCGCCTGGTCGACCGCTCGCTGGTGGTGGTCGTGGACGGCCCGGCAGGGGTGCGGTATCGGCTGCTGGAGTCGGTGTCGGAGTACTGCCTGGCCAGGATGTCCGACGTGGGCGAGCTTGATGAGGTACGTCTCGCGCACCTGCGCCACTACCTGGCGTTGGCCGTACAGGCCGAGCCGGAGCTGTACGGGCACGAGCAGCGCGACTGGTTGCTGCGCCTGGACGCGGAGGCCGCCAACATGCGGGCGGCGCTCGACACGGCGGTGGCGCACCAGGACGTGGACAGGGCGGCGCGGCTGGTGAACGCGCTGGCCTGGTACTGGTTCCTGCGCGGCAGGCTGGCCGAGGGCAGTCGCTCGCTGGCCGCGGCCCTGTCGATCCCCGCACAGGAAGGAAGGCCGGCGCGGGACCGGGCGGCGGCCTGGGAGGTCGGGTTCGCGCTCGCGCTCGGCGAGCAGCCCAACTGGCAGCCCGTGCTGGCGGCCGTTCAGGACCCGGGGGAGCGGGCCAGGGCCGAGTTGTTCGTCGCGCTGCACGTCGAGGACATGCCGGCCGGGCAGGCTCTGGGGGAGCGGGCGCTGGTCGCCTTCAGGGAGGTCGGCGACCGGTGGGGGATCGCGGCGGCGCTCAGCAGGCAGGCCAAGGACGCGTTCACCGTGCGGGACATCGAGGCGCTCGAGCGGATCGGCGGGGAGAGCGCTCGGCTGTTCACCGAGCTGGGGGATCGGTGGGGGCTGCTGCGGGCCACCGAATGGCTGGCGTCGGTGGCCGAGATGACGCACGACTACGAGCGGGCCAAGCGGTTGTTCGGCGAGGGGCTGCTGATGGCCGAGGATCTGGGCCTGTGGTCCGAGGTCGCGACGCACATCGCCTGGCTGGGCTGGGTCGAACTGGAGAGCGGTCACTACGACCGCGCCATCGAGCTGTGCGAACGGGCGCTGAAGCAGGCCGCCGGCCAGGGGTACATGGTGGCCGCGAGCATGGCAGAGATGGGCCTGGCCTACGCCGCGCGCCGGGCCGGGCGGCTCGATCTGGCCGAGACGCACCTGCGCCACCTGCTCGACGGGCTGTCGCGGGACCCCGACGTGGAGCCCGCGCTGCACCTGGCCGACACCCTCGTCGAGCTGGGCCACGTCATGGAACTGCGGGGTGACCCGGGCGCGGCCATGGAGCTGCACACCGAGGCGCTGGCCGCCGCGTTGAAGGTCGGCGACCCCAGGACGACGGCGGGCATCGTGGAGGGGGCGGCCTCCGCCGGCGGGCCCACCGAGCGGTCGGCCAGACTGCTGGGGCTGGCGGCCTCGGCCAGGCAGCATCACCAGCTCCCGCCGGGGCCGTCGGAGCTGGTGGACATCGAGCGGGTCACGGAGCGGGTGCGCGAGGCGCTCGGGGAGGAGGCGTTCGCGGCGGCGTACGCACAGGGCGGCGCCTACAAGCTCGCCGACGCGCAGGACCTGCTCTGAACCGGTGACGGCACCACGTGCTCGCCCAGCCGGTCCACGTACTCGCCCCAGCCCGCCATGGCCTGCTCCCGATCGGTGTTGACCGCGTAACAGTGCAGGCGCATCTCGGTCCTCCCGTCCGCCTCGGCAAGCGTCACCGTCATGACGGACGCGGGCCCATCGCCCGCGTGGTCGGGGTCGCCGGTCGTGAAGACCAGCCGCCCGGGGGCCACCACCTCCCGGTAGGCCCCCTCCATCGTCACCTCGAACCCCTCCTCGCCCACCAGCGTCACCCGCCATCGCCCGCCCGCCCGCGCGTCGAGGGTGATCCGCCCCACCGGAGTCGCGAGAGAGGCGGGCCCGAACCAGCGGGAGAACCGCTCGGGCTCGGTCCAGGCGGCCCACACCAGTTCGCGGGGCGCGTCGTAGAGGCGGATGAGGTCGTACTCGGCGGTCTGGGGCATCGTCCCGTCCTCCAGGGTGAAGCGCTGCGATGCGCTCAAAGGTGCCGGGCCCGGCTTACGATCCCCTTCTCGTGACCTTCAGGCGCGTGGCAGGCTGGGCCCCATGCGGATCATTCGCGCGACCAACGTGCTCACCGGCCGTCCGGGAGAAGTGATCAAGGACGGTGAGATCCTCATCGACGGGCCGGCGATCGTCTCCGTGGGGCCGCGCGGCAGCGCGGGGGAGGCGGACGACGTGCTCGAGCTGGACGGTCACACCGTGCTGCCGGGGCTGGTCGACGCGCACGTACACCTGGGGTTCGACGACAAGGTGGACCCGCTCACCCGGCGCAGCTCCGAGAGCGACCAGCACCTGCTGCTCCGGATGGCCGAGAACGCCCGCAAGCTCGTCTCCGCCGGCGTCACCACCGCCCGCGACCTCGGCGCGCGCAACTTCCTCGACCTGGAGCTGCGCGACGCCATCGAGGAGGGCCTGACCGTCGGCCCGCACCTCGTGGCCGCCACCAGGCCCATCACGATCACCGGCGGCCACTGCTGGTACATGGGCGGCGAGGCCGACGACGAGCCCGCCATCCGCCGCGTGGCCAGGGAAAATCTGCGGGCGGGCGCCGACTGCCTCAAGGTGATGGCCTCCGGCGGCCAGATGACGCCGAGCGCGCCGCCGAGCTGGGCGCAGCAGTACGACACCGAGCAGCTCCGCGTCGTCGTCGAGGAGGCCGCCACGCGCGGCAAGGGCGTCGCGGCGCACGCCCACGCGCACGCCGCCATCCGCAGCTCCGTCGAGGCCGGCGTCACCACGATCGAGCACTGCACGTTCTTCACCTCCTCCGGCCACCGCTACGACCCGAAGCTCGCCGACCTGGTGGCGGCCAGCGGCACCTACGTCTGCCCGACTGTGCACGGCGCGTTCGAGCGGATCAGGAAGGTGCACGGGCAGGAGATGCTCGACGCCTGGCTGACCTGCATCTCCGCGATGCGGGAGGCGGGCGTGCGCCAGATCGCGGGCACCGACGCGGGGTTCGCGGTGGGCGAGGTGGACAACCCGACCGACGGCTACGTCGGGGGCCTGGAAGTGTTCGCCATGGCCGGCTACGGCAACGCGGAGATCGTCGAACTGGCCACCGTGCTGGCCGCCGACGCCTGCGGGCTGGGCGAGGTCACCGGCAGCCTCGACCCGGGCAAAAGGGCCGACCTCATCGCGGTCGCGGGCGATCCCCTCGAACGCATCGCCGACCTGCGCAACCTCGCACTCGTGCTGGTCTCAGGCCGGTCCGTCGGCCAGACAGACGTGGACACGGTGACCGCGTCGACCGGCTGAGCTTCCCGAAGGAGATCCCATGTTGCCCTGGTCAGCCGAGTTGTCCGGCCGCCTCGATCACCACGTCGTCGACAGCGCGCTGCTGCGCGGCAACCCTCTGGGGGATCCGCATGAGAGGCCGCTGGTGGTGTACGTCCCGCCGGGCTACGACGACGAGCCCGGCCGCCGCTACCCCTCCATCTACGTGCTGCTCGGCTACACCGGCCACGTCGCCATGTGGTTCAACCGCACGCCGTTCCGCCAGCCGTACCCCGAACTGGCCGACGCCGTGTTCGCCGGCGGCGAGGTGCCGCCCGCCATCGTCGTGTACGTGGACGCCTGGACCGCGCTCGGCGGCAGCCAATACCTCGACTCGCCCGCCACCGGCCCGTACCACTCCTACCTGCGCGACGAGATCGTCCCGTACGTGGACCACCACTACCGCACGATCGCCGACCGCGACCACCGGGCGGTCACCGGCAAGTCCAGCGGCGGCTACGGGGCCATGGTGACCGCCATGCTGGCGCCCGAGGTGTTCGGCGCCCTGGCCACGCACGCGGGGGACGCGTTGTTCGAGGTGAGCGTGCGGCACGCGTTCCCTGAGCTGGCGCGCAGGCTGCGCGACATGTACGACGCCTCCTACGACAAGTTCCTCGCCGACTTCCGCGGCCGGCTGGCCGGCACCAGGGAGGGCGACCTCGAACTGCTGGAGATGTACGCCTACGCCGCCGCGTACTCCGCCGACGACGACGGGACGGTGCGGATGCCGTTCGACGACACGGGCGACGTCGTGCCCGAGGTGTGGCGGCGGTGGCTGGCCCGCGACCCCGTCGTGATGGCCAGGGAGCCCCGCCACGCCGAGGCGCTGCGCTCGATGCGCGCGATCTGGGTGGACGCCGGCAACCGCGACGAATACTTCCTGGACTTCGGCGCCGTGGCCTTCCACCGGGCGTTGGAGGCGGCGGGCGTGCCGGGCGAGCGGGTCTTCTTCGAGCTCTTCGACGCAGGTCACGGCGGCATCGAATACCGCTACCCCCTCGCTCTCGCCTGGCTGGCCCACCGCCTCGCGTAGTCAGCGCTAGGCTGCCGCAATGGAACTGAAGGACCAGGTACGCGAGTTGCGCCTGCAGGGCAAGTCCCCCAAGGAGATCGCCCGCGCCCTCAAGGTCTCGCCGTCGGTCGTCGCGCCGCTGGTGCGCGCCATCGCCGCCGAGACGGTGGAGACCGGTGAGGCCGAGGTGGCGGGCTGCTGGATCAACACGGGCTGGAGCGAGGGGCTCGGCGTCGATCCGGCCCGCGGCTGGGTGGACGAAGCCCCCGACTCCGGCGTGGGCGGAATGGTGTCCGTGCTCGTCGCCCGCCGGCACACCTGGGATCGGCTGTCGGTCTGCGGCTACCTCGCCGACGTCTACTGCCTGGGCATCAAGAACGCCATCGGCCCCGACGTGCTCAACGACCGCGACCTGGTGCGCTTTCGCGAATACTTCTTCGGCGAGTACGCGGGCTGGCAGGAAGCGCCGATCGAGCTGGCCAGGCACCTCGTGCTCGGCTCGATCGACTACGCCCGCACGCTCGGCTTCGAGCCCCACGACGACTTCGCGCCCGGAGCCGACCTGCTGGGCAAGTGGGAGGGCGGCTCGGCGATCACGTTCGGCCGCGACGGCAAGCCCTTCTACATGGAGGGCCCGTCGGACGACGCGGCCAAGGTCATGCGCACGCTGCGGCGCACGCTCTCCGACTCCGAGTTCGACTACCTCACCGTAGGCCGGTGACGCGCATCGTCAGGTTGAGGCGGCCGGAGGCCAGCCCGGTGGCGGGATCGCCGGTGCCCGGGTAGACCTTCGGCACGCCGTGGTAGGCGTAGCGCGACGGGCCGCCGAACACGAACAGGTCGCCTGAGGCGAGCTGGAGGTCGGTGTACGGGCGGCCGCGCGTCTCGGTGTTGCCGAAGCGGAACAGGCAGGTGTCGCCGATGCTCAGGGACACCACCGGGGCGTCGGACTTCTCGTCCTTGTCCTGATGCATGCCCATCTTGGCCGGTCCGTCGTAGAAGTTGATCAGGGCGGTGTCGTACGGGTCCGTGTGGGTGGTCCGGCCGTAGGCGGCGGTCAGGGCGCGGTGGGTCAGCTCGCCGAGCCAGTCGGGGAAGTCCGCCACCTGCTCGCCGTTCACGTCGTGGGCCAGGCGAGTGTAGGTGTACGGCTGCCAGTGCCAGCCCAGGCAGACCGTCTGGACCGACATGACGCCGCCCCTCGGCAACACGGTGTGCCGGATCGGCACGGGCCCTGTCGCCCAGGCGCGGCACTCCTGGACGAGGTGGCGCTGCTCGTCGAGGCTGAGCCAGCCGGGCACGTGCACGGCACCGGGCGCGATCTCTCTCGGTGGCAGCGGAATCACCACGGTTCCCGATATATCACGTTTCGACCGATTCGCCATACATTTCCGTCATAGTCGGCCCCTCGCATGCCCTCCAGTGTCCCAGCCGGTGCCATCGAGACCGCCTGGGCGGTTTCGGCGAACCCATACGTACGCTCCGGATCCCACGCGGTGCTCCGCCGCAGCCGCTCACCCATCCCGGCCCAGCCACGCGCGCCGCCCGCCACCACCCAGGCGTCGGGCTCGCCCAGGGTGAACCGCCTGGCCTGCCGCAACCAGGAAGCCGCCGTCTCCGGCCACGCGACCACCGCCAGCACCTCCCCCTCCCAGGCCTCGGCGAACGCCTCGGCGACGGCCTCGGCCCCTCGTCCGTGCCCGATCACGACGGTACGGGCCCGCTGCGCCCGTACGAGCTCGACCACCTTCGCCATCTCCGGCTTCGTCGGCTTGCCGAGCCACGACCGGTAGGCGTCGGGCAGGCACGTCGCGCACGGCCGGTAGCGCGCCGCGATCGCCGTTTCCGCGTCGGCGAAGAAGACCCGGTGCCGGATATATCCCCCACGGGCTATGGCCCGCAGCGCTGAGGGGCAGTCGAGGCGGCCGTACAGACGTGCCCCTCGATGCCCGCCCAGCGTCCCGGCCACGGGGCTCACGTAGGGAAGCCCGTCGGGGCCGATCAGCGTGTACGTCACTTCGCGTCGTGGAAGACGAGCCCGAGCGTGTGCCGCAGCCCGGAGCGTACGGTGCTGACCCCGTGCCGCACGGGCGAGGCCGACCAGCCGCGCGAGGATCGCACGGGCCGGTCACGGGTGGTGAAGATCAGCCCGTGGCCCTGCGGCAACAGCGTCACCGTGCCCCGCGACTGCGCCCGGGGCCGCTGCTCCACCAGCAGGAACTCGCCCCCGGTGTAGTCCTCGCCCGGCCGGTCGAGCCCGATCACGACCTGAAGCGGGAACACCAGGTCCCCGTACAGGTCGCGGTGCAGGGCGTTCCAGTCGTTATCCCGGTAGCGCAGCAGGATGGGCGTCGGCCTGGTCTGCCCGGCCGCGTGGCACATGTCCAGCCACTCGCCGAAGTCGTCCGGCCACGGCGCGGGCTGCCCCAGCCTGGCCGCCCAGTCTCTGGCGATCGGCAGCAGCCGGGGATAGAACGCCGCCCGCAACTCCTCGATCAGTGACGGGAGGGGCCGGTCGAAGTACCGGTACTGTCCGGCCCCGAACCGGTAGCGCTCCATGTCGATGGTGGCGCGGAAGAACTCGACCTCCTCGTACAGGCCGGCGATCTGCCCGCACTCCTCCGGCGTGAGCACCTGCGGCATCAGCGCGCACCCGTAGGCGTCGAGCTCGGCCGTCAGTTTCCCCCAGTCGGGCGCGGCGACTCGCTCACCCATCTCCATGACCGTCATGACACGCTCCAGAGCTGCGGCTGGAGAGCGCCTTCCAGCGTGAGCAGGGCGTGCTTGCGTTCGAGGCCGCCCGCGTACCCCGTCAGAGCGCCGTTGGCGCCGATGACGCGGTGGCAGGGCACGACGATGAGCAGCGGGTTCGCGCCGATGGCCGCGCCGACCGCGCGGATCCGGTCGGCGGGCGCGCCGATGCGCGCGGCGAGCGCGCCGTAGCTGGTCGTGGTCCCGTACGGTACGGCGGCCACCTCCGCCCACACCCGCTTCTGGAACTCGGTGCCACCAGCCCCGAGAGGCAGGTCGAAGGCGATGCGCTCGCCGGCGAAGTACTCGCCGAACTGCCGCTCCGCCTCGGCGAACGCGAGCGGCTCACGCCGCCACCCCGCCTGAGCCGAGGCCACGTCGAACGTCACGCGGGTCAGGACCGAGCCGTCCCCCGCGAGCAGGATCTCGCCCATCGGGCTGTCGATCGTGGTGTAGATATCCATACCTTCTACAACACCGCCGCCCCCACGAAAGTCAGCGGTTTTCGGACATTGCGGCACCCCTCTTGGACGATCATCGATGGGCGGCGTACGCTCACCGCAAATTAGGGCGGAGGACTGAACACCATGGCAGAGTCGCGCGAGCACACCTTTATCGGCACCAAGGGCCTCAACAAGGTCCGCGAGTGGCGCCTTGACCGGCCGCGCTACCTCGCCATCCTGGTCCACGGGTACGGCGAGCACATCGGCCGCTACGAGTACGTGGCCGACCGGCTCGTCCACCACGGCGCCGCCGTCTACGGCCTCGACCACATCGGCCACGGCAGGTCGGGGGGCGACAGGGTGCTCGTCGAGGACTTCGAGGACGTGGTCACCGACGTGCACTCCGTCGAGGAACGCGCCAGGGCCGAGCACCCGGGCGTACCTGTCGTGGTGATCGGCCACTCCATGGGCGGCATGATCGCGGCCCGCTACGGCCAGCGCTACAACGCCGGTCTGACCGCCCTCGTCCTGTCCGGGCCGGTGATCGGCGAATGGGCGATCGTGCCCGAACTGCTCACATACGAGGAGCCGCCGGACACCCCCATCGACCCGGCCACGCTCTCCCGCGACCCGTCAGTGGGCGCCGTGTACGCCGCCGACCCGCTGGTCTGGCATGGGCCGTTCAAGCGCGCCACGCTGGAGGCGTTCGCGGTCATGCTCGGCACGATCGCCAAGACCGGAACGCTGGGCGCGCTGCCCACGCTGTGGGCGCACGGGGAGGACGACCAGCTCGTACCGCTTCCCGGCAGCCGCGTCGGCATCGAAGCCATCAAGGGCACCGACCTGACCGAGCGCATCTACCCGGGGGCCCGGCACGAGATCTTCAACGAGACCAACAAGGAGGAGGTCCTGGACGACGTGACCGCCTTCATCGACCGCACCCTGACCCACAACTGACCTACTCCCGATCCTGGACCCTCACACCACGAGCAACCATCCCGAGCCGGGACCCTCACTTCACCGGCAACCAGACGTGTCCTGAGCCTCGTGTCCGGGTCAGCTCGACCTTCCAGCAGCCGGGCTTCGGAAACACCAAGCCGGTGCCCCACTCCTGTCCTGGCTTCTGCCAGCTCGATCCGCCGTGCTCCTCTGGGCCCCATGCCCGCTTGGCAGCGGTCCCGTCCGGGAGCGTGGCCTTGACGTGCAGAGGCCCTTCGCCGGTCATCCGCCACACGATCTTGATCTGGGCGCCCCGCTTGAGCGGCGGCGCCTCCACGAACAGCAACCGTTCCTAAACAGTATCCAGGAGTGACATCTGATGCCACGTCCCGGAACTGCGCGCAT
>NZ_JBHSPA010000107.1:0-808 GCF_042656245.1 Nonomuraea insulae | reverse complement strand
AGCGTGCCGGTCGTCTCGGAGAAGATGTCACCGATGCCGTCACCGTTGAAATCCGCGCCGAACACGCTGGCCGGCCCCCACAGGGCGTCGACGATCTTCTGCGCGTCCCCGGCCTCGGGCTGGTAGCGCTCCGGATAACCGGAGACCTGTACGGCCTGGCACACGTCGCCGACCTGCTCCTGCTTCCAGGAGTCGTCCGGGTAGATTCTGACCATCTTGTTGAGGAAGGCGTTGGTGGCCCAGATGGGGTTGAGTCGTTGTTCGACGGAGCCCCATGTCGCGCGCTGCTGGAACAGGCCGAGGCTGTCATGGTCGACGGTTTCCGCGACGTTCTGGATGCTGGCTTCCACGATGGTGGTGGTGATCGCGATGACCGCGGCGCGAGGCGCCAGGCCGCGGTCGCGAACGGCCTTGACGACCATGCGGGCACAGGAGACGCGGTAGGCGTTCATGTAGCCGTCCATCTTGGCCGTCAGGACGCTGTTCAGCCGGTCGGCGATCGCGGCGTCCGCGCCTGTCGTGCCCTTCGGGTCGCAGGCCGCGGTCGCGTAGGAGGCCGTCACTTCGCCGACGAGGGGTTCGTCGGGAGTCGTGGCGTGTGCGGGCGTGGCTAAGGCGAGGATCGCGCAGGCGGTCATGACCGCCGTCTTCATTGACTGCATGTTCTTGCTCCGAATCTTGAGCAGCGGGGACGCGGGTTAGAAGTAGGGGGTCCAGCCCGGGCCGATGGCGGTGCCGGTGCCGAACCTGTTGCCGCCTTCGCCGTTCCAGATGTAGAGGGTGCCGCCGGTCATGGCGGCGATGTCGT
>NZ_JBHSPA010000106.1:0-34855 GCF_042656245.1 Nonomuraea insulae | reverse complement strand
TCAACGAGGCCCTTCCCCATTGGTGGCGATGGCCCAAGAACTTCGGACTTACTCGTCTAGCCCTTTGATCCTGGCCTCTCGTAGGGTCGCCGCATGACGACTGTGCTGTGTGTACCGCAATGGCAGGGTTCGGCGTCGAGCAGGGCACCGCGGTTGATGGCCGGTGCTCGCCGAGCCGCGGAGCTCATTCCGGCCGACGCCGTGGTGACCGTGCCGGTGCTGGAAACCGCCGGGGAGAAGGTCGCCGGGATCCGCGCGTTCGAGGCGCTCGTGGAGAACCAGCGGCTGACGGGGAAGGCACTGGCCGGCATCGACGACCGGGTGATCACCATCGGCGGCGACTGCGCCGTCGACATCGCGCCCATCGCCGCCGCCCACGCCCGCTATGGGGATGCTTTGACGGTGTTGTGGATCGATGCGCACCCGGACGTCTACAGCCCGCAGACCCTGCCGTCGGGCGCCTTCCACGGGATGGTGGTGCGCGCGTTGCTCGGAGACGCGCCGGCGGGCCTGGCGCCGGAGCAGCCGCTGACGCCCCAGCAGGTGATCATCGCGGGAGAGCGGGCGGGCGACGTGTCCGAGCACGAGTACCTCGCGAAGACCGGCCTGCGCAGGTACGGCGTCGACGACCTGGAGCGCGTGCTCGACGGCCTGCGCGGCCCCGTGTACGTGCACATCGACCTGGACGTCCTGGAGCCCACCGTTTTCGGCGCGACCTGCTATCCGGAGCCGGACGGCGTGCCCCCGCAGCGACTGATCGACCTCGTCTCCCAGATGAACGACATCGTCGGCGCGGCCATCACCGAACACGCGCCCTCCGGTGACGACCTCGACCCCGGTGAGGCCGAGGTGATCCGCCGGCTGGGGACCGTACTGACGCGCTGACACCGCAGGGTGGGGGAATCATTTGCGCTTTTGGGCCCGTTGTAGCATTAAGGAGGGCCGAAAACGGCGGCAGACCCCGGGAGTGATCATATGGAGCTGCTGATCGTCACCGTGATCATCGCCCTTTTCGTGGTGATCACGGTGCTCAAAGCAGTGCGCATCGTGCCGCAGGCGAGGGCCCGCAACGTCGAGCGGCTCGGCCGTTACCACCGCACCCTGCAACCCGGGCTCAACTTCGTCATCCCGTACATCGACCGCGTCTATCCGATGATCGATCTGCGTGAGCAGGTGGTCTCCTTCAGCCCGCAGCCGGTCATCACCGAGGACAACCTGGTCGTCGAGATCGACACCGTGCTCTACTGCCAGGTCACCGAACCGCGTGCGGCCGCGTACGAGATCGCCAACGTCATCCAGGGCGTCGAGCAGCTTACGGTCACCACGCTGCGTAACGTGGTCGGCTCCATGGACCTGGAGAAGACCCTGACCTCCCGCGACACCATCAACAGCCAACTGCGCGGGGTGCTCGACGAGGCCACCAGCAAGTGGGGGCTGCGGGTCAACCGCGTCGAGATCAAGGCCATCGACCCGCCCAAGAGCATCAAGGACGCGATGGAGAAGCAGATGCGGGCCGACCGGGACAAACGGGCCGCCATCCTGAGCGCGGAGGGCGCCAGGCAGTCGCAGATCCTCACCGCCGAGGGCGACAAGCAGGGGCGCATTCTGCGCGCCGAAGGCCAGCGCACCGCCGCCATCCTGGAGTCCGAAGGCCAGTCCCGCGCGATCGACCAGGTCTTCCAGGCCGTCCACCGCAATGACCCCGACCCCAAACTGCTGGCCTACCAATATCTCCAGGTGCTGCCGCAACTCGCCCAGGGTGCGGGGAACACGTTCTGGGTGATCCCCAGCGAGGTCACCTCGGCGCTGCAGGGCGTCTCCAAGGCGTTCACCGAGGCCCTGCCGCGCTCATCCACCACCCGGCAGGAGGCCGCCGGGTCGTCGGCCGCCGATGAGGAGGTCGCCAGGGCCTCCGAGGCGGCCGCCGAAGCCGTGGCCGACGCGCAGAAGGCAGACGAGCCGGGTCGGCTCGGCGCCGCCGCACCCCAGCCAGACGAGCCGGGTCGGCTCGGCGCCGCCGTACCCCAGCCTGAATCCTTCCCCGGCCCGGAGCAGGATCCCGACCAGGCCCAGCACTGATCAAGCGGCTTCCGGAGCTTTGCGGACCTTCCCGGGTCTGACCATGGGGCGAGAAAGGTCAAATCTTCCGATGAGGGACTAACCGCTCTCCCAGCGAGTGGCACCACCGTTGGACTATGACGAGGTGAGGGGAACTCTTCCGCTGGGCACGGTGGCCGGAATCCCGGTGCGCGCGCACTGGTCGGCTCTGGGGCTGGCCGCGCTCATCGTGGCGGGGCTCGGCGGAGTGGTGCTGCCGCGGGCCATGCCCGGACTTGATCACAGACAGTACTGGCCGGTGGCCGTGGTCACCGGAGTCCTGTTCATGGCCTCGCTGCTGGTCCACGAGGTCGCGCACGCGCTGACCGCCCGGCGGTGCGGCCTCAAGGCCGTCGCGATCACCATCTGGGGCCTCGGTGGCTCCACGGAGCTGGAGCAGGAGGCGAAGAACCCACGTGTCGAACTGGCGGTGGCCGCGGCGGGACCGCTCGCCAGCCTGGGCATCGCGGTTCTGGCCTTCCTCGCGTTCCTGATCATGCCCAAGGCGACGCTACCGGCCTCCGCCGTCGTCTGGCTCGCCACCATGAATCTGCTGCTCGGTCTGTTCAACCTGCTCCCTGGTGATCCTCTGGACGGAGGGCGCGTCCTGCACGCGCTGCTGTGGTGGCGGTTCGCGGACCGCTTCCGCGCGGACAGAGCCTCGGCCAGAGCAGGGCACATGCTCGGTACGACGCTCATCGCGCTCGGGCTCTTCGGCACCCTGTTCTGGGGCTGGCTCGGCGGTCTGTGGCTGCTGCCGCTGGGCTGGTTCATCGTCACGGCGGCACGCCAGGAACTCACTGTCAAGATCGCCCGTGCTGGATTGCGCGGCCTGGCGGTGCGTGAGGTCATGACTCCCGACCCGGACCGGGCGCCGGCCTGGATGACGGTGCAGGAGTTCGTCGACAGAGTCGTCCTGGGCTCCCGCCAGACGGTCTTCCCGGTCGTGAGTGTCCACGGCGCTCCGATCGGCAGCGTCTCGCTGTTCATGCTGATGGCGGTCCCCCGCGAGCACCGGAGCGTCACGCGCATCGAGACCCTCAGGGTGGCGCGTCGTCCGGTAAGGGTCGTCTCACCGGACGACGAAGCCTGCCGGCTGCTTGAGCAGCCGGCCCGGGGTCAGTTGATCGCCGTGGTCGAGGGCGGGCGTCTGGTCGGCATGGTGACCGGCACGGACCTGGATCGCATTCTCGGGCAGGCGTTGCTGCGGGCAGGCGTGGACGCGACCGGCTGACCTCGGAACACGGCTTTCCCCGATGTCGGTCACGCCCACGGCGCTTTCATGTCCGGTGGCGGGGGTAGGGGCAGGCGCATGGCCACACTCATGGATCGGGTGCGCGCGTACCTGCGCAGCCCCAAGGGCAGGCAACAGGTCGAGAAGGCTAAGCGGATGGCGCGTGACCCTCGCAACCAGCAGCGGGCGAGGAGTTTCCTGGAGCGGTTCCGGGGTCGGCGTCACTGATCAGGGAGCCGGCGGCGCGCGTCATCGCGCGCCGAAGAAATCACGTAGGGCCCGGGCCACGACGAGCGGGGCTCCGTCATCCTCCGGCCCCGAATGCCCGACTCCCGGCAGGGCGATGCTGCGCGCGTGCGTGAGCACCTCGGTGAGCTTCTGGAAGGCGACGCCGAAGTACGCCGCGCTCCTGGTGCCGCCGAGGAGCAGCACCTGCGCATCGAGCGCCGCGTAGTCCGCCGCTGTGTCGGCCACCTCCCTGATCACCTGCGCGTCGAAGTGGAGCGTGGGGATGAGCGCCTCGACCGGCACCTCGTCGGCGGCCCCGTCGCCCTGCAATCGTGCCCCGATCGCCAGCAGCGGCACGAGGGCGAAGCGGGGGACCCTGGTGAACAACGACGGTTCGGCGGCCAGGCCCTTCAACCCCGTGACCAGCGCGGACGCCGACCTTCCCGCGGCGATCTCGTGGTCGAAGCGCGTCACCCAGTCCACCGGCACCGAACCGCCGATCGACAGCGGAGGCTCGTACAAGGCGATCCGGTCGAGGGCGGGCGTGACCAGGGCCGCGCGCAGGACGACGAGCGCGCCCGAGCTCAGGCCGAAGATCTGTGAGGCGCCGGTCGCGGCGACGAGTGCCCGCAGGTCGTCGACCTCCCGCAGGACACTGAAGCCCGCACCGTGGGGTCCGCTCAGCCCGCGTCCGCGCCGGTCGGGCACATAGACGGTGAAATCGGCCGACAGCGCGGCGGCGAGCCTGGTGAAGTGTTGCGATGCCTGCATCGCGCCGTGCACGAGGATCAATGCGGGGCCGCGACCGCGTCGCCGGTAGCCGATCGTCGTCCCGTCGGCGGAACGAACCTGGCCTTCGCTGTAGTCGCGCACGATCGGCGGCGAGCCCTTCACCGTGTCACCCCATCCGCGGCCGGGACGAACCTCTTCTGTGCCTGCTTGCCGACCTCCACGGCCGCGTTCCCGCGCTCCAGCAGGTCGTCCTGGTACTCCGCCAGCGCCGAGGCCAGGCTTCGCTCGCCTCGACCGGCCTCGGCCAGCCGCGCGCACAGCCGTACGGCATCCTGCATCGCGGTGGCCGCGCCGTTCCCGCCGCTGGCCAGCGTCAGATGGGCGGCGTCGCCGAGCAGCGTGACCCGGCCCACCGGCCAGGACGGCATCGGCCGGTCGTAGACCTTGGACCTGCCGACGGCGCTCATGTCGGCCGAGCGCACCAGGTCCCGCAGGTCGGGATGCCAGCCGTCGATGAGGTCCAGCACCAGCTCACGCGCGTCCCCCGTGTCGGTGGCCGCCGGATGATCCGGCGGCACCAGCAGCACCCACCGTACGTAGCTGTCGCGGTAGGGCATGTCCAGCCCGGGAGCGAGCTCGGCTGCGGCCGCGGACGGTTCCCTGCCGAACTGCATCCGTCCCAGCATCAGCGTGACCCCTGGCCCCTTCACCATCGTGCCGCGCCCCGGCACCAGCTCAAGGAAGCGGTCGGTGATGGGTGTACGCCCCATCGCTCCGCACAGGTCCGCGTCGACGAGCCCGACCTCGGGCACCAGGTGCCGCCGCACCACGGAGTTCCCGCCGTCGGCGCCGACCAGCACCTCGCCCGTGGCCTCCGTACCGTCGGAGAAACGCGCGGTCACGGTCCCGCCCGCGTCCTCCGCGAAACCCTTCAGGCGCTTGCCGTGCGCGACCCGGTCCCCCAGGTCGCCGAGCAGGATCCGCCGCAACACCTGCCGATCCATCGCCCTGGCCTCCGCCGCCGGGCCGTCCAGGTCGCGGCTGAGCACCGTGAGCTGCTCGTCGAACATCAGCCCCGGCCCGGTCAAGCTCCCGCTGGTGATCTCGACCAGCTCGTGGAGCCGCGGCGGCAGGCTCGCCCGCAACGCCGCCAGCCCCAGCTGCGCCAGCCCGATCCGGTACCCCTGGAACCGCTCGCCGCTGCCGTCATCCGCCTCGTACACCCGCACGTCGATGCCGGCACGGACGAGCGCGTGGGCGAGCGTCAGCCCGCCGAGCCCCGCCCCGATCACCAGCACACGTCCCACGCCCTGCTCGATCATCACGCCCTCCTCCTACGTGAACAACGTTCACGTGTACATTGTTCACGTACGCGGAGCCGAACTGTCAACCCGCGACTTGGAGGATTCGATGGGGCAGCGACGCGCCCAGGTGCTTCAGGCGGCGATCGAGCTGCTCGACGAGGTCGGTCTGGACGGTCTGACCATGCGGCTTCTGGCCGGCCGTCTCGGCGTGCGAGCGGGCGCGCTCTACCGGCATTACCCCAGCAAGCAGGCGCTACTGGACGCCATGGTCGCGCACCTGGTCACCCCGCCGGTCGACGCCGCCCCGCAACTCGGCGGCCCCTGGGACGAGCGGTTGCGCGGCGTCGCGATCGGCGCGCGTGAGCTCATGCTGGCCCACCGCGACGGGGCGCGCCTCATGTCCACCTTCCGCGACCCGGGCAGCGCGGCCACCGCCTCCTACCACGGCCTCATCGCCACCCTCACGGCCGCGGGCGTCCCCGCGAACACGGCCGCCGTGGCCGTGGACACCGTCATGGCGTACGTCAACGGCTACACGACCGAGGAACAGGCCCGCGCGACCGGCGCCCGGCCCAGAGAGCTCCGCGACCGTGCCTTCCGCGACGGCCTCGAACTGATCATCACCGGGGTCGAAGCCGTCTGCCGCGGTGCGGCTCCACCCGTTCTCTGAGGGGTTCGCGCCGGTTTCGCCGCCAAACATACGGGTCAGCTAGGCCGGGCCGCGGAGTCGGCGACGCCCAGGCGAGCGCGGATGGCGGTCCGAGCCCGTCGGTAGGCGGCGGGATCGTCGTGCAGCAGCGAGAGGGCGTTGGCGGTCTCCATGAACGAGATCAGTTCGAAGGCGAGCTGATCAGGCTCGGTGTCCTCGGCGAGCTCGCCGAGCCGGCGCGCGTCGCCGACGGTCCGTGCGACCAGGCGGCTCCACTCCAGGCCGGCGGCGGCGACGGCGTCCCGTACGCGCCCCGGACGGGCGTCGAACTCGGCGCCGACGGTGAAGAAGAAACATCCGCCGGGGAAGACCCGCCGCTCGGAGTAGCTCAGCCAGTTGTCGCACAGCCGCCACACTCGCTTCACGCCCGGCGGCACCTCCAGCGCGGGCTGAACGACCTCGTCGAGGTAGACGCCCGCCGCGATCCGGATCGTGGCCAGCTGAAGCTCCTCCTTGGAGCCGAAATAGCCGAAGAGGCCGCTCTTGCTCACACCGAGGTCGGCGGCCAGCCGTCCGATCGACAGGCCCTCCAGCCCGTCCTTGGAGGCGATGTCCGCCGCCCGGCGCAGGATCGTGTTCCGCGTCCGCTCGTCTCGCGGTCGGCCCACCATCGGCGACTCCTTTCAGGCACGAACGTTCGTCCAATTATGTCGCACCGTGGTAGCGTCCCAACCAAGCACGAACGTTCGTGCCTAAAAAGGAGAGATCATGAATTCGTTCTGGATGTGGACGCCGTCGTGCTGAGGAGTTCGTGGACGTCAGGACCGGCCGCGGGCATCGACGGGCCCGTACTGGTGGCGGTCACCGCGTTTCAGGCCGACACGGCGCGTGATTTGCCCGGCATCTTCCGCTCCGGCCTCACGCTGCGCCGAGCCTGGCCCCGGCTGGACGGCGCGGTCGGAATGTGGTTGTGGGCCCGGCCGCTGGAGCGAAGGTGCGGCTCGGTGTCGATCTGGCAGGGCGAGCAGGACCTGCGCGGGTTCGTGGCATGGCCGGCACACGTCGCGATCGTGCGACGCTACCGTGGGCGGGGCCGGCTCACCTCCCTCACCTGGCAGGCCGCCCGATGCGACCTCGCGGCCATCTGGGCCGAGGCACGGCCACACCTGTCCGGCGAGGGCGACCCCGCCGGCGGCCACTAACCGGGGAGCCTGGCCCGGGCAGCCGTGGAGACCACCGTGTCCTTCTGGGCGGAGGTCATCAGGCCGGCCGCGACCCATTCCTCCGCGGTGCGGGTCACGGTGGACACGAACTGTCCCTGGTTCGCGAAGGGCGCGTTCTTCCAGACCGCGTCGAGGAACGTCACCGCATCCGCCCGCCCGCGGTTGGGCACGCGGGAGTCGATCCTCCCGAAGACGATGGTCGGCTCGACGCGCTGGAAGTAGGCGTGGTAGCGGTCGGTGTTGTTGATGTACAGAGGGACCAGCGGCAGGCCGTTCACCCTGAAGCTCATCGGCCCGGTGGAGGTGACGGCACGCGCGAGGTCCCCGGACAGGGTGAAGTCCTTGTAGAGGGAGAACTGACGGAAGGTGGTCTCGCTGCTCTTGGCGACCATCGGCACCGGCCCGTAGGCGAAGCTCTGAGTCGTCGGAATGTCCAGCGCCTTCTCGATCCGCAGCGAGAACGGCATCGTGATCCTGATGGTGTCGCCGCTGCGCCACTGCCGGTCGAGCGTGACGTACTCGCCGGGCCTGGCGTCGAGCTGCTGGTCGGCCGCGTTGACCTGGACCATGAAGCCCTTCTCCACCCAGTACGGCACCCGCAGCTTCACCACCAGCCGGCCGTCGCCGGTGACCGTCAGGGTCGTCACCCCCGCGGGGTCGGCCGGGCAGTTCGTGACCTGCTTGATCACGAAGCCCTTCTCCGCCCAGTCGAGCTCCGAGGCCAGGTAGAGGTTCACGTAGAGCGTCGAGTCGTCCACGGACCGGAAATAGATCGAGTCCTGGAACTTGGTGTGGCTCTCCAGTCCGGTGCCGCCGCAGCAGGTGCCGAGGTTGCCGAAACTGCGCGCCGCGCCGGGCCGCATGGGAATGAAGTAGGTCAGCAGCGGATTCGTGGTGCTGTCGGCGCTCCGGCGGGAGGCGAGGATCTGGCCGTAGAGGGCCCGCTCGTAGTACTGCATGTACTTCGGGTCGGCGGTGTGGAAGAACAGGGCCCGGCTCAGTTTGAGCATGTTGTAGTTACAGCAGGTCTCGGCGTTGTTGATGCCCAGGGTGCCGACGATGACGCCCCGCGCGCCGAAGAGCTCGCCGTTGTCGGCAGGACCGGCCAGGCCGCCGTCGGTGAAGACTCGGTGCGGGACGACCATGTCCCAGAAGTTCACGGCCGCGGTGAAGTAGTCGCGTACCTGGTTCTGCTCGAAGACGGACAGGTAGCCGATGAACTGCGGGATGTGCTGGTTGGCGTGTTTCCGGTGGAGCGTGTCCTGGTTGTTGACGGTGGCCGCGAGCAGCGTGGTGTTGTCGAAGCACCTGGCCGTCGCGAGATACTCCTGCTTGCCGCTGAGGGCGTGGAGATCGGCCATCACGATGTTCATGCCGTTGTACTCGCCGGCGATGTAGATGCCCCACATGCGGTCGAGCTGGGCCCGGGGCAGGTGGCCCAGCCTGCTGTGCACCCAGTCGCCCATCTTCAGCACGATCTCGAGCGCCTGCTCGTTGCCGGCGTACTGATAGGCGTCGAGCAGCCCTCTCATGATCATGTGACAGGTGTAGTACGGCGCCCAGATCGTGGGGTACGTCGTGTACTGCTCCAGCAGGATGAACTGCGTCTCGGGGTAGGCGGCCAGGAAGCCGGGGTGGCTCGGCCCGCCGGGTTGCCCCACCTTCGCGGCCAGCGCGTTCTGGCACCGGCCCAGCGCGGTGACCATGTAGTCGACCTTGTTCTGGTAGAACTCGTCGCCGGAGCCCGCGTAGGCCAGGGCGAGGGCGCTGAGGAAGTGCCCGCTGTAGTGACCGCGCAGATTGCCGGTCGCGTCGTCCCAGCCGCCGGGTGGCTGGGCACCCAGGGTGTCCAGTCCGGCATTGGCCCGGAAGTTGGCCAGCATGCGGTCGGCCGAATAGGCCCGCAGGAAGTTCAGGATCCGATCCCGGTTGGCGGTGAACAGGCTCTCGCCCAGGGTGACCTGGCTGTTCGCGAACGGCTTCACGATCCAGCCGCCGGGCACCGGGGGGTCGTTCTGCGGCACAGGAGTCACCGTGCGGGCCGCGGCCTGGGCCGTTCCCGCAGGCGTGGTCAGCGCGGACGAGGTGGCGGCCGCCAACGCTGCCAGTCGAAGCGCCTCGCGCCTGGGCACCATTGCTGTCATTGCACTGTCCTCTCGGGATCCCGTGCGGGCAGCCGGATGGTAGCGCTAACATTTCGCCCTGGAGTTGGTCCGCGTAGTGCGTGTCCGGCTCAGGTCGAAGACGTCAGGCTGCTTTCCAGCCCCACATTTCGGGAGTGTCAACGACCTCATAGCGCTCGTCAAGAGGGCCGGCGCGCTTGCCGTGCGGTGGCCAGCAGGTCGCGGACGGTGACGATGAGTCCGTGCATGGTGTGCTCGAACGCCTCGTCCACGGTCATCAATGGCGCGGCGGCGACCGCTTCGCGCAGGTGAGGGACGGCCAGGCCGGGATGCGCCCGCAGCCAGGACAGCGGGACGGGAGTGTGCCGCATGACCGGCTCACCCTGGTCCTGGCGGCAGTCCATGAGCAGGACGAACGCGAACACGCGCAGCGACAGATCACGGTGCACGATCTGAGCCTCGGCGATGCCCAGCCCGATGGCGCGCAGCATGCCGAGGAAGGCGTCGGTGTGGATCAGGCGGTCCGGGTGGACAGCTCCGCCGGCCTGGCCGTCATCACCGTCGCGCTGGTGCTGACCCTCATCAGCAAACGCAACCTCCCCGCGGCCGGCAGATAGCGGGCCCGTCCCAGAGGCAGCGCTGGATTCCCGCAAGCTCTTGACACACCGTCACGATCACTCACTATCTTTGCTCATATGAACATCTATTCAGATAATGGAGTAGTGGCGGTGGACGGGGAGTTGTGCGTGTGCGACCTGGCCGCGGTGAGCGGGCAGAGCGAGTCGGCCGTCTCCCACGCGCTGCGGCTGCTGCGGGCGCACCGCATCGTCGCCGCCCGCCGCTCGGGCCGGATGGCCCACTACCGGCTGGAGGACCCGCACGTACGGATGTTGCTGGATGTGGCGCTGGCGCACACCGAGCACACCGAGGCCATCCACCCCGAACGCGACGGGACCACCTGATGGGCACCGGACACGGGCATGGGCACGGGGCGGCGCCGGGGCACGCGGGCGGGCGGCATCGCCGGTCGCTGGCCGTCTCCTTCGCCCTGATCGGCGGCTTCTTCGTCATCGAGCTGGTCTTCGGGCTCGTCTCCGGCTCGCTGGCGCTGCTGTCGGACGCCGGGCACATGGCCGCCGACGTGGTCACCCTCGGCGCGGCGCTGGTCGCCACGAAGATCGCCGTCCGGCCCGACACCACCGGCCGGCGCAGCTACGGCTCCTACCGGGCGGAGGTGTTCGCGTCCCTGCTGGCCGTGCTCCTCATGCTCGGCGTCGCGTTGTACGTGGTCATCGAGGCAGCGGGCCGCATCGGCGAGCCCGCCGGCGTCTCCTTCGGCCCGATGCTCGTCGTCGGCGCCATCGGCCTGGTCGTGAACGTCATCGTCCTGCTCCTGCTCCGCTCCGGCGCGAGCGAGAGCCTCAACGTCAAGGGCGCCTACCTGGAGGTCGTGGCCGACACAGCGGGCTCGGTCGGCGTCATCGCGGCGGGCGCCCTGGTGGCCGCCACCGGTCAGGGGTTCTGGGACACGATCGTGGCGCTGGCCATCGGCGTCTTCGTCGCCTTCCGCGCGGTCGGGCTGGGCCGCCAGGTGTTCGCCGTGCTGGGCCAGCACGTGCCAGCAGGCATCGACACCAACGCGGTCGCCGCCGACCTGGCCGTCATCGCCGGCGTGCGCGACGTGCACGACCTGCACCTGTGGACGCTCACCTCCGGCATGAACGTCGCCACCGCCCACCTCGTCACCACAGACCCGGGCGACCACCACGCCGTCCTGGACCAGGCCCGCGACCTGCTGCGAAGCCGGCACGGCGTGGCCCACGCCACCTTGCAGGTCGAGCCGGCCGACCACATCGGCTGCGACGAACCCGGCTGGTGAGGCGGCGTCGGGCCCGCCCAGGGTCTGCTCGACCTCCTCGGGACGGCGGCCGGTGGCTCTCGGCGCGGGTTGCAAGACCCCTGCCTTGAATGACGCCGTGCCCGGAATGGCCGCGAACGGTGATCGAGCGCGGCACGCGCCGGGCCGGTCACCGGGCCTCGCCGGGTGTGGCGAGGCCCAGGTTCACGGGTCAGGAGGCGTAGGTGGTGACTTTCCACAGATAGCCGTCCGGGTCGCTGAAGTAGCCGAAGTACCCGCCCCACTGGGCGGGGGCCGCCTCCTTGACCACGCTGCCGCCGGCAGCCACCGCGTTGCGCATCATCTCATCCACCACTTCCCTGGAGTCGGGGTTGAAGTGGAAGGAGACACCGCGGAAGCCGGACCCCTCCGCGGAGACGCCGGCGTCCTGTGCCGCCGCCTCCCATTCGTAGAGAGCCAGCTGCGGGGATCCCTCCCCCAGGCTGAACGAGACAAAATGGCGGGTGTCCTTGTCGATCGTGCAGCCCAGGCCGTCGGCGTAGAACTTCTTGGCTCGGGCCAGGTCCTGGACGCCGAGCATGATGGCGCTCACCTGCAGTGACATGGTTCTCTCCTGGTGATTTCGGTGTATGTCCCGCCTGAACTGGCAGGCGGGGCATCCGGGGCGGGCCCGGATGTCACATCGGCGTGGGTTCGCCGGTCAATTGATATGACCGGCGCGACGGAGGAATGTGACAGATGGCCGAGCAGGACTGGTTGAGCGAACGGTTCGCCGAGCACCAGAGCCGCTTGCGAGGGGTGGCCTACCGCATGCTCGGCTCCCCCGCCGAGGCCGAGGACGCGGTGCAGGAGGCGTGGCTGCGGGTCAGCCGCGCCGACACGGGCCAGGTGGAGAATCCGGCCGGGTGGCTGACCACGGTCGTCGCCCGGGTCTGCCTGAACATGCTCGAGGCACGCCGGAACCGGCGTGAGGAGCCGGCCGGGACGCTGCCGCCCGAGCCGGCCGCGCCGCACGAGAGCATCCGTCCGAACGGCCAGGCCGACCCCGAGGGTGAGGCGCTGCTGGTCGATTCGGTCGGTGTCGCGCTGATGGTGGTGCTGGACACGCTGACTCCCGCCGAGCGGCTCGCGTTCGTCCTGCACGACGTCTTCGCTGTGTCGTTCGGCGAGATCGGCGCCATCATGGACCGCTCCCCCGCGGCGGCCAGGCAACTCGCCAGCCGGGCCCGGCGCCGGGTGCAGGGTGCGGCCGGGGCATCCGATGCCGCGCGATCCCCGAAGCGGGAAATCGTCGCCGCCTTCCTCGCCGCCTCCCGGAGCGGGGATTTCGCCGCCCTGTTCGAGCTGCTCGATCCGGACGCCGTGGTCGGCGAGATCCGCGGCGCCCACGCGGTGGCGGACTTCTTCTCCGGACGAGCTCAGGCCGCGCGGCTCGCTCTGGTCGACGGCGTCCCGGCGGCCGTCTGGTCGCACCGCGGCCGGCCGAAGGCGGTCCTCACGTTCACCATCAGCGACGGGAAGATCACCCGCATCGCCACAGAAACCGACCAGGACCGGCTCCGCGACCTCGACATCGTCTTTCTCAAGAGATACGAGGGGTGAGCGTCGTCGGTCGCCGCGGACATGCCGGCGGAGGCGGTCACCGATTACTTTTCCGATCCTGGAGAGTCAGCACACCGGAACGACAAGTCAGAACCGAAGGAGAGGAACCGCCATGCCCGCGATCGACCTGGAGTCCGCCGCCCGAGAGGTGGCGCGCCTGCTGGATGGCGTGACCGAGAACCGGCTGGACGATCCGACGCCGTGCGCTGACGTCTCGGTCGCCGCGCTGCTCGACCACCTCATGGGCCTGTCGCTGGCGTTCACCCTGGCGGCCCGCAAGATCACCCCGCCCGGAGGCGGACCAGGACCGGGAGCGGCGGGTGCCGAGCGGCTCGATCCGCAGTGGCGCACGCTGCTGCCGCGGCGACTCGATGAGCTGGTGGAGTCCTGGCGCGACCCGAAGGCCTGGGAGGGGATGACCGAGGCCGGCGGTGTGACGATGCCTGCCGAGCAAATGGCCGTGGTCGCGCTGGACGAACTGGTTCTGCACGGCTGGGACCTGGCCCGCGCGACGGACCAGCCGTTCACGTGCAGCCCGGCCGACACGGCGGCTGTCCTCGCGTTCACCAGCGCGTCGGCGGTACCGGAGCAGGCAGCGGCGCGCGAAGGGCTCTTCGGATCGGTGGTCGAGGTCGCGCAGGACGCGCCACCGTTCGACCGCGCACTCGGCTTCGCGGGTCGCGACCCCGCGTGGACGCCCAAATCGGCGTGACCGCCGGAGGCTGTGCGTAAAGGCAGGCAGACAGGGATCTCATGGCCCATGCACATCAGCAGCTCATCGTCCGGCAGGCACTGACCCTGGAATGTCAATCACCTAGATAACACTTATTCTGAGTACTTTTACATATTCGCCCTTCTGTCCTGCCTTATATGCCTTGCTCACAACCGGCGGGAATTCCGCCGGCGGTGGGCATCGGGGGAGACGAAAAAGGGGGACACGGGATCATGCGAAGAATGTGGTCCATCACGGCCGTCGCGGGGTTGGTCGTCGGCGTCCAGGTCGCGCTCGTCGCGCCCGCGCACGCGACCACCGCCGTGTGGGTCAGCGGGAGCACCCTGGCGGTCCAGGCCGACCTGGGAAGGAACAACGACATCACGCTCACCCTCGCGGGGGCCCTCGTCCGCGTGCGCGACGCGGGCGACACCGTCACGGCAGGATCGGGGTGCACCCAGGTCGCGGCGAACATCGTGGACTGCGCCGGGGTCACCGGCATCGAGGCCGGGCTCTATGACGGCAACGACCGGATCGTCAACGCGACCTCCTTTCCCAGCACCCTGAAGGGCCACGAGGGGAACGACAGGATCCTCGGCGGCAGCGGCGACGACATCCTCGACGGAGGCGACGCCGGCGACCAGGTCCAGGGAGGCCCGGGCAGGGACCAGCTCATCGGCGGGGCGGGCAACGACCAGGTGAGCGGCGATGCGGGCAACGACCTCTTCTGGGCCGACCCGCTGGCCGACGGCGCCGACACCTTCTCCGGGGGCGCCGACATCGACCTGGCCAGCTACGAGCACCGCACGGTGGGCGTGGACGTCCGCCTCGACGGAGCCGCGAACGACGGGGAGGCGGGCGAGAACGACAACATCGGCGCCGACGTGGAGTGGGTCAACGGCACGCCGGCCATCGACACCCTCGTCGGCAGCGCGGGCCCGAACCAGCTGCGCGGCCTCGGAGACGTCGACAGGATCGCCGGCCTCAACGGCGACGACACCCTCGTGGGCGAGGGCGGTGACGACATCGTGATCGGAGGTCTCGGCATCGACAGGCTCTTGGGCGGCCCCGGCGACGACAGGCTGGACGGCGTCGACGCGGCCCCCAACGACGTGCTGAACGGCGACGTCGGCACGGACACCTGCCCGTCCGACATAGGTGACATATTGATCTCCTGTTAGCACTACGGCGGGCGGGCGCGGACCCCTCTTCCGTGCCCGCCCGCGCGCCACATGAAGGCGGTTCTCGGTCAGGTGCTCTTCCGCCGGAATGCCCATCATTCAGGAAACCTGAAATACCACAATAAATCGAGATCTGTCGTTTCAAGCGCCAAAGCTGATGTTGTGCTTACCTTTGTCTGGTGTCCGGTGATCTCCTTGACCTCGTTCTGCTGACCCTGGTCATCGTCTTCGGCGTTTCCGGTTACCGGCAGGGCTTCATCGTCGGGGTCGCGAGCTTCGTCGGCTTCGTGGGCGGATGCGTGCTCGGGATCTACATCGCGCCGCCTGTCGCGGGCGCGATCGTGGACGGAGACGTGCCGGAATCCTTGCTGGCGCTGGTCATCGTGCTCCTGACCTCGGCGGTCGCCCAATTCGGTACGTCCACCATCGGCGTGCTGATCCGCTCCCGCGTACGGCACGAGCCGGCCCGGATGCTGGACGCGCTGGGCGGCACGCTCGTCTCCGGCCTGTCGGTGCTGGTCATCGCCTGGCTCGTGGGCAGCGTGCTGGTGTCCAGCTCATTGACCGCCGTCGTGGACCAGATCCGCGGCTCGCTGCTCCTGTCCACGGTGGACCAGGCGATCCCCCAGGCGGCACGCGACTGGCAGAAACCGTTCAAACGGTTCATCGACCGCTCCGATTTCCCGCCGGTGCTGGACGCGATCGCCGGCCAGCCGACCGTGAACGTTCCGCCGCCGGACGCGGCGGTGCTCAACAGCGCCGGCCTGCGAGCGGCACGGACAGGGATCGTGCAGGTGCAGGGGGTGGCCCGCACCTGCAACAAGCAGATCACCGGCACCGGATTCGTGTTCGCGCCGGATCACGTCATGACCAACGCGCACGTGGTCGCCGGGGTCGACGACAGGTTGCTCGTCGTCGATCACGCGGGCCGGCCGCACTCCGCCGCGGTGGTCCGCTACGACCCGCGACGGGACGTGGCGGTGTTGTACGTGCCGAACCTCGGGCTGCCGAACCTGACCTTCGACGCCGAGGCGGACGACGGCGACGACGCCATCATCGCGGGGTACCCCAAGGACCAGGGGTTCACCACGCAGCCGGCCCGGGTCGCGGCTCGGCAGCGGGCTTCCATCCCCGACATCTACCGGGAAGCCGAGGTGACCCGGGATGTGTACCTCATCCGGGGCAAGGTCCAGCAAGGCAATTCGGGCGGCCCCCTCCTGAGCCCCGACGGCCGGGTGCTGGGCGTGGTCTTCGCCGCCGTCGTCAGCCAGGACGACACCGGGTACGTGCTCACCGCCTCCGAGGTCGCCTCCGACGCCCGCCGCGCCGCCGGCGCCACCAGACCCGTCAGCACGCAGACCTGCGACTGACCTTTCCGCGGCGGCAGGGGGTCACGCCTCGGCTGATCGGCAGCGAAGTCAGCCGAAAGAAGGAGGTATCGGGGGTGAACGACCGGAATGAGTCGGGTTCGCGATCTTCCTGGAGTCGGCCGAGCGGCGCACCGGGCGGCCCAGAGTGGCGCTGCTGCGCAGGCTTGTCGTCCTGGCCGCGTTCGGGGCCCTGCACCACCTCGCGCAGCCGGGCGAGGCGCTGTTGCCGTACGCCATCTTCGGGGTGTTGTTCCTGTTGCCGGCCTCCTACCTGCCGCGGGCGGCGGTGCTCGGGTTCGGTGCGGCCGGCACGGTGGGCGCGCTCGTGGGCGGGCTGGTCCTCGCCGTCCCCATGACGCTGTGGTATCTCGACGTGCCGCTCCAGGAACGCGTCTTCGGGTACGGTGCGCCGATCGCCGCGATCGCGGGACTGTCCACGGCCATGGTCTACATCGGCGCCTTCCTGCTCTGGCTCCGCACCCGGGCCGGGGCCGCGGCCGGCCGCGTCCTGGCGCCGCTCGGCCGGATGGCCCTGACCAACTACGTGACGGCCACGGCGATCGTGCTGGTGGTCATGCGGCCGCTGGGGCTGGTGGAGTCGCAGTCGTACGGCATCGTCTTCGTGCTGGCGGTCGCGATCATCGCGCTGCAGGCCGCGTTCAGCGCCTGGTGGCTGAGCCACTGGCGCTACGGGCCGCTGGAGTGGCTGTGGCGGTGCGGCACCTGGTGGCAGGCCGTGCCGAACAACAAGACGGCGCCGGTGGATGTCAGGAGCAGGTGATGCCGGTCGGGCCAGGGGTGGACGGGCCGTTGGCCTGGAAGCCGAAGGTGACCGAGGCGCCAGGCGCGAGGCTGGTCGCCCAGTTCGGCCCCTTGATCGTCCATGTGGCACCCGACGGTGTGATGGTGGAGCTCCAGACGTTGGTCAGGGTCACGCCGGAGGGCATGGTCCATGTGACCGTCCAGTTGTTCCAGGTCGTGGCGCCCGTGTTCCGCACGGTGACGTTACTCGTGAAGCCGCCCTGCCAGGCGTTGACGGGCTGGTAGTTCACGTCGCAGGGAACGCCGGTGCCGCCCGTGGGCGTGACCGTAGGCGTGACGGTCGGGGTCGCCGTGGGCGTGGAGGTCGAGCCTTCCGACGTGGTGTAGCCGACCTTGGTGTACGGCGTGCCGCACTGCGGGTTGCAGGTGGTCGGCAGCGTGAAGCTGTACACGCGGCCGCCGTTGATCAGCGTGTCCGTGACGTCGCGCACCCGGATCTGGAACTGGCTGCCGCCCGGCGTGGTCCCGCCGATGACGTAGGACTGACCCATGTCGCCGTTCATCTGGGCCGTCTGCCATGCTCCGTTGGCGAAGTACTCGACGCCGTGAATGCCGTCGGCCAGGTGCGAGACGGAGATGGCGGGCCACCAGACCTGGGCGGACTGCATGAACGCGATGGCGATGTCGCCGCTGTAGCCGGGCGCGGGGACGAACGACCAGGTGACGTGCCGGTTGTTCCAATGGCCGGGATAGAGGTCGCCGACCGCGGCGCCGTTCTTCACGAACCGGTTGAGCGAGTTCTTGGCCAGGTCCAGATGGTGGGGATCGTCGCGGCACCAGGCGTTGGAGTCGCCGCAGCTGTCGGCGACCAGCATGGTCAGCTTCGCGCCGTTGTAGGCGTCGGGGGCCCAGGAGCCGTTGCGGCAGAACGGCTGGTTCTGCGCGCCGTCGTTGGTGCCCGTACAGAAATCCGCGATCTCCACCTGCACGAAGCGGCCGCAGTTCAGGCCGTTGTTCCACAACCCGGCCTTGCTGAGGTTGGCTCCGGTCAGCGGCCGGGGGTAGAAGGAGTAGTCGCCGGGTGTGTTGTAGACGTTGAGCGCGACGAAGTCCTGTGAGTCGAGGTTGGCCTGGGGCACCCCGCAGCCGCCGTACGGCATGCCGAGTGCGTCGAAATAGGTGGCGTTGCCCGTCACGTCGCTGGCCGCGCCGGCGGACTGTTGCATCAGGGGCACCAGGCCGCACAGCGCGGCCAGGAAAACGGGAAGCAGGACGGCGAGCAACCGGCGGCAGGCGTGACTCATCGGACTCCCGATTCAGCGAGGTTCGAGACGAACCTCTCCGCGAAGTGCCGGATGGTCAAGCGGAGGCGCGCGTGAGCTGGGCGAACACGCCGATAAGAGTGAAACTTTCAACTCGCCCCCTTCAGCCGGGGAGGACGCCGCCTGCGTGAGGGCGTGACTCGCAGTCCTTCCCTTGTCGCCCGCAGGTCCGCGACGCCGGGCGGGAAAAGAACTCAGCACGAACGCGACGACCCGCCCCACCTCAGCATTCACCCTTCCGAGCAGCAGGGCCTGGGTGCTGTCATATTACGAGATTGCGGCTGTTGCCCACCCGCGCTTTATCGCCGGTTATCGTGGCAATTACGGGCTAGGCGAGGATTTTCGGTATGCAACGTTTGGGTGTGTTCGGCTGGTTGCTGCTCCTTGGCACACCCATCGTCCTGTCCGCATGTTCGAATGCCACGCAAGCGCTGCGCGACGACCAGATCGTTCAGTGCCTTTCTCCCACCCGGCAACCCGACCTGACGGCGGCGGCAGCGGCGCTCAACCCGGACCTGACCGCGTCGGGAAGACTCATCGTCTCCCCCACCGCCACGATGGCACCGGGACAATGGGCGAAACAGGATCCCGCCGCGTTCACCCGGGCGTGTCAGGCGATGACGTACGTGGCTCCCGCCAGGCCTCCCGAGAACCAGTTACCCACCGTCGTCTCCATCCTGCTTCCCGTGCTCGCCGGTGGGCTGGTGGCGCTCATTTCCACCGAATGGCGCAGCGCCTCGACGGTGGCGGTCAAGCACGCCGACGACCTGGGCGACGCCGCGGACGCCTTCTTCACGGCGGCGCGGGAGTACGCCGCGGCCCGGGCCGGCAAGCAGACGCCGCAGGCGGCGCCCTACGAAGAGGCCCATGGCACGCTGGCCGCGCAGCTCTCCAAGGTGAGCAGGTTCCGGCCCGGCTGGCGCAAGATACCCGAATCCCGCCGCGTTCTCATGGAGCGGCTCACCCGCGAGAAAGCGCATGCCGAGAACGTCGACGAACCGCTGAACACCTTGTCGGAGCAGGTGGCGCGCTTCGACAAGGCGCTGCGCAGGCCGTGGTGGCCGCACCGGGGAGTGCGCTGACGATGACCAACCCCATCCACCTCCCCAGCCCGGACGGCGCCCCCTACAACGGGCCGCTGCTGCTCTTCGACGAGAGGGTGGACCATCTGCCGCTGTTCGCGTTCATCGATGGCATGCGGGAGTTGTACGACATGTTCGACGCCTCCGTCACCAACGAACGTCTGCGGACCCGCGGCCACCTGATCCTGGTGCACGGCCCGCCCGGCGTCGGCAAGAGCACGTTCATCCAGAGGTGCGCGTACCTGCTGGCCCATGAGCGCTCGCTGGAGCGGGCCACCGTTTTTCACTACGGCCAGTCCACGGGCCACGAGGACTGCACCGATTTCCAGCAAATGGCGTTATGGCTGGCCCGCCAGATGAATGTCCTGCTTGAGGAAGAAGAGTGGACCGTCCAGGAAGACGTCGACAAGCTCAGGGAAGCGGTCGATGATCCCAATGTGGCGTATGGACGAATCAGAGACGTCCTCGACAAGCACAACGCGGTGGCGATCGTCATCCTTCCTGAGAAACTGCAGCTCAAGTGGGTGCGGAGCTTCCAGGAGCTGGCACGTAAGCGGATGGTCTTCTTCGCCGAGTCGTCCACGGACGATCCCACGATGATTATCAATCAGTTCGGCAGGCATCCCACCTGTCATAGAATTTTCCTGCCGGTCGGCCTTTTGGACGGCGGGGGATACGACATTCGCGCAATTCTCACCAAACGTCGAGTCTCCCTGGGGGACGCGGAAATGAACGAGCTCTCCGAAGCGGTGCGCCCCTTCAAGACACCCAGTCGAGCGCTGGAACAATTGGCCATCTTTTTTGATGATTACGGTCAGAGCGACATAACACCGGCGAAGCTCAAGGCGTTCAGCGGCAAGATGATGGAGCGCCTCCTCGCCCAGTTGGAGAAAGACAAGAAGTCATGACGGACAGCCAACCACCGGACGGACCGGAGGTCGCCGTCACCTACACGCTGCGCCTCGGCGACGACGCCGATCCGACCGGGATCACCGTCGTCACCCCCGCCTTCGACAGCGCGTACAGGTTCGTCACCGCCTACCTGGCCACCGGCGGCGGGGAGCTCGGCGAGTCGGGCCGGGCACTGGCCGTGATCGGCGATCTGGGGTCGGGCAAGACCCATCTGGCCATGTCACTGCTCGACCGCATCTCCAAGAGCCGCGAGGACACCATCGTCCTCAAGCTGGACACCCCGCATTCGGAGTTCGGCTACCTTTTCCGCAACATCCTTCTTGAACAGTTCGGCCGCGAGCGGCTGCACGACCTGGTCATCGACTACTACGCCCAGGTGACGGCCGAGCGGATCGACGAGGAGCAGGCGGGCCCCGAGCTGGCCGGCGAGATCAGGTCAGGCCTGCGGGAAGGCACGCTCGACCCGCGCAAGGTGGTCGAGCACTTCCACCTGACCAAGCGCGTGCTCCAGGAGGAGCTGCGCCGCATGTTGCGGCATCTGACCGAGCACTCGTTGTGGGCCACGGCGCTGGCGCTCATGGTGATGGACGAGCTGACCGAGGCCGTCTGGGAGTGGCTGGGCGGCGCGCCGCCCAGCGAGGAGCTGCGCGAGCGCGGCGTCAACCGCCAGCTGGTCACCTCGGCCGACGCCTATCACACCTTGTCCGTGCTGGTTTACCTCGGTGGCCGGATCCGCCGCCGCATGGTCCTGGTGATCGACGAGTTCGAGAAGCTGCTCGGGGGTGAGGGCCAGGTCCGCGAGAACGCGGTCAACTCCCTGGAAGAGCTGGTGAAGGTGTTCATCGACTCCCAGGGCCTGCTGGTCTACTGTGGCCCGACCGACAGCCTGCCCCTGGTCAGCCAGGGCACGTTACAACGAACCAGAGTGATCACACCCTCGCCGTTCGACCGCGAGGCGACGATCGATCTGATCCGCAAGCGCGGAGTGGAGGTCACCAGGCCCGTGGCCGAGTGCCTGGTGGAGATGACCGACGGCAATCCGCGCGAGATCCTCTCGCTATTCCGGCGGGCGCAGGCGCTCGTCGAGTCGAGCCGCAGACCGGTGACCACCGCCACGATCAGGGAGGCCGTCAGACAGCGCCACGAGTTCCCGGCCCAGCAGGTGAGCACCACCGTGCGGCGGATCCTGGAGGACAGCGGCCTCGACTTCCGCGCCGACGTGGTGCTGGCCGCCGATACCGACCCCATCGACTTCTGGGTCCGCTACGCCGACGGCCGGGCGGCGGTCGCCGTGCTCATCACCCGCTCGCTGCTGAACGCGGGCGACGACACCCACTTCGAGCGCAGGGTGGCCGCGGTGAAGGCCAGCCAGATGCCGTGCGAGCTGATCGCCGTGGTCAACGGCCATCTCACCACGCCCATGCGCACCGGCGTCTCCAACCTGATCGGCCGCCAGCCGCTGCTGTTCGACGTGCAGGAGTTCGGCAAGAGACTCAGGGCGACGCTCGAAACCGCGATCGACCGCCTGGCGGCCTCGGCGGAGGACAACGTGCTGGAGGGCCTGCGTCAGCGCATGGACAGGCTGGGCAGGCAGCAGAGCGCCACCCAGAACATGATCGACCAGCTGCACGAGTCCGTGGCCGGGCTCAGAGCGGCCTCGGTGGCCCGCCCCGGCGCCGGTGCGGATCTCCCGCCGCTGCCGCCAGCCGTGGACGAGCAGTTCCAGCGGGCCGGCGCGGTCACGGAGACGACCGGTGAGCTCGACCGGCTGCTCCATGACGTCTTCGACAACCCCTCGGGCAACGAGGCCAGCCTCCGCGCCCGGCGCCGGCTGGCCTCGCGCGACCTGATGGAGGCCGCCGGCGCCGCGGTGGTGCAGCGGCTGCTCGTGCAGGCGTTCAAGGAGAGGGTGGCGCTGTTCCTGGAGGAGGTGTCACCGGGACGGCTCGGCCCCGAGCAGGAGGAGGAGCTCCAGGCGATCTGCCGCACCTTCGAGGTGACCGTGCAGGCGCTGCCCTCGGTGCCGCTCAGTGAGGTGGCTCTTGTGCGTGTTCTGGAGCCGGGCGCGCGCTCTCCGAGGCCGGACGAGCGAGCCCGAGTGCTCGATGAACTCGGGCGGCGGGTGCTGAAGGGCGTGGTCTCCTCGGCCCGCCTGTGAGCAGGCGCTGCCATCCGGCGTTGGCCGCCACGTGGAGCACGTTGATCACGAGCACGGCCGGCGCGATGACCGCCACGGCCTGCGGGTACGCCGGCGCCAGCGTCAGCGCGAGCAGGATCGCGGTGATGCCGTTCTGCTGGCCCAGCGCGAGGCTCACCCGGTCGCGGGGCGGCAGGCCCCGGGTGATCAGCAGCCCGCCGACCACGATCTGCGACGCGAACGCCGCGACGCCGAGCACCAGCGCCATACCCGGCTCGATCCCGGCCACGAGCAGCGTGCCCATCGCGAAGGTGGCCAGGTAGAACGCACCCGTGATGGCCCTGTCCAGCAGCGCCCCCAGATCCGGCCGGTAGAACAGCCCGATGAGGGCCATGCCGAGGACGAGGAACTGCGCCGTGGCGAAGGCGAGCAGCCCGATCAGCAGCACGAGGGATAACAGCCGGATCAGCCCGGGCCGCGCCCGCCTCGCGCCGGACCACCGCCGGGCGGACCACCACACGGCGAGGACGACCCCGGCGAAGAGCAGGTTGAGCCCCAGGTTCGTCAGGTAGTCACCGAATCCGCCGCCGGGCCGGTTCAGCACGAGGGACGACAGGTAGACCGTCAGCAGCGCGGTGATCGGGTCGTCGAAGGAGGCCCAGGCCAGCAGCAGGGACTTGGCGCGCTTCGACATCCGGGCCCGGCCGATCAGCGCGCTCACCGACAGGGGATCGATCTGGGCCACCGCCAGGCCCAGGAGGATGACGGCCGGATGGCCGAAGAACACCCACATCACGGCCACGATCAGCGCGGTCTTCAGCAGGACGCCTACGGTGACGGCCAGGACGACCGTCCTGACGTCGCCCGCCAGCGTCTCCCGGGAGATGCCGTGAACGCTGCCGTACAGGCCCACGCAGAGCAGCGCTGTCACGCCGTAGAGGAAGACGGGCTGGCCCGCGGGGCTGCCCAGGCCCAGGGAGGCGACGGCCCACCCGGCCAATGCGACACCGACGCCCTTCGCCAGCCGGGCGGTGGCCGGGTCGGTCATCAAGGGACGCACGCTGCCTCCCCAAGGTGGCTGCCGTGATCGACGATAATGCCCGGCGGGCCTGACGGCCATACGCCGGGGCGACACAGTCAGCCCGCCCCCAGCAGGTCGGCGATGCGGTCGATCCCCTCGCGCAGCCGGTTCTCCGCGACGAAGACCTCCGGCTGGAACACCGTGACGCCGACGGCGAAACCCCGGCTGTTGGGCAGCGGGTAGGCGTAGATCGCGCCCGAGACCACGTCGAGGACGAGCCGCCGGATCGGCTCCTCCGACAACTGCCTCAGCGAGTACGCCAGCTCGGGCAGGTCGGAGCGCAGGCGGGTGGCGAAGTCCTGGTAGAGCTTGCGTGCCCCCTCGGTGCCCTCCGCGCCGCCGAACCAGGGCGCCAGCGCCGGGCTGTCGATGACGTCGGCCGAGCAGATGAAGCGCCACTCACGGTAGACGGCCACGTAGTGCAGGTCGTTCACGTCGACGGTCGCGCCGAGGAAGGTCAGCAGGTCGGTGACGAGGTCGGAGTCGGTCGCCTCGCCCGCCACGGTCTTCAGCACGGCGGATTCGAGGCCGGGCGTCTCGCGGGGGCCGCGCCGGCCGCCGGGCAGCTGGTCGGCCTGCAGATAGATCTCTTTCCTGATCCGGGTGACGAGGTGAGAGACCGCCTCGTCCATCTCTTCGACCAGGGCGAGGTCGCGGGTCATGCCGATCAGGTACTCCTCCTCGAAGACGTGCCCGCAGTGCACCGCCGCGGCGTCGCTCTGCACGACGACACGCATCAGCTCGCCCGTGCCGAAGTCGCGAACCAGCCCGTCGAACCGGACGAACTCAGTGATGAGCTGACGGAAGGCGCGCTCCAGCGCCTGTCGTTCCTCGTCGTCCGATTCGGCGATCGTGAACACGTGAAAACCGCAGTCGTAGAAGGCGAGCACCTCGATTCCCGGCAGTCCGGGCAGCTCCTCCTTACAGAGCGCGATCAGTTTTTCGTGCCCGATGTGGGCGAAGGGCGAGCGAGTCGTCCTCAAGTCCGCCTCCCGCATGTCAGTTTCCGAGAATCTCGATTTCGACGCAGTTGCGGACGTCGGCCTCCGCGCCTGGATGGCCGACCTGACGGCGCCGGGTGTTGGTGAGATTTTCCTGTACGGCCAGCACCCACGGGTGATCGAGGCCGAAGACCCGGGCCAGATAGTCCCACGCCCGCTCCTCCAGCGCGAGGGCCTCGGCCGGCTCGCTCTCCACCAGCTGGTTGGCCAGCGTCACCGCGGCGGCCAGTGTGTACGGGTGCCGGAGCCCGAGCCGCCCGCGCAACGTCTGGTGTGCCCGCCCCGCCAGTTCCCTGGCCTCCGCGCTCTCCCCGGCGGAGCCCAGGTAGGTGGCCAGGTTGACCCGCGCGGCGTAGGTGAAGGGATGCTCGGGCTGCGTGGCGGCCAGCCCGGTCACCACGCGCCGCGCGTTGTCGGCCGCGCCGGCGTGCTCGCCCCTTGCGTACAGGTCGGCGGCGAAGCTGGCCTGGCAGAGCAGCGTGTAGAGATGCTGCCCGCCGACCAGGGAGCGCAGCTCCTCCAGGGTCTCGCGGTCGCGGGCCAGCGCTTCGAAGGGGCGTTCGAGCATGCGTTCCGCGGCGGCCAGGCTGGTCTGCAGCCGGAGCATGAGCAGGTTGCGCGGGTCGCCCTTGGCGCTCCTGCTCGCCAGGTGGTCGAGGCCGGAGCGGACGAGATCGTAGGACTCGGCGTAGCGGCCGAGGTCGCGAAGGAGCACCCCCGCCGTCAGCACGGTGCGCCACAGGCCGAGATCGCCGTCGCCGAACAGGGCGCGCCGCCGGTCCATGCGCTGTTTCGCCAGCTCGTACGCGCGGTGCGGCTTGCCGTTGAGCGAGGCCGACAGGGCCAGGCTGTTGAGCACCTTGCTCGTCCACTCATGATCGGGGCCGAACACCCGGGTCATGCCCTCCCAGGCCACCGCGTCCCAGTGGTAGGCCTCGTCGAAGTCGCCGATCGCGCGCAGGTCGGCCGCGTGGACCTGGGCCGCGATGTACCTGAGGGGCTGGACGCGCCGGGCTCCGCTCAGCTCCTGCAGCGCCTGCCGGGAGAGGGCGAAGGCGATCTCGGGCCGGTCGAGCGCACGGTGGGCGTTGGCCAGATGCATGCGCAGGCTGTTGAGCAGGTCGGACTTGACCTCGGCGCCGGGAGCGCTCCAGTTCTCCAGCGCGCGGTCCCCGATGACGACCGCCTGGTTCCACGAGCTGCGATCGTCCTGCAGGAACAGGTAGCGGACCTGACCGATGATCCAGCGCTGGACCATCTCGTCGAAGCTGTCGAGCGCGCCGGAGGTGAACAGGTGCTTGCCGAGCTCGGCAAAGAGCTCGGCGTCGGGTCCCTCGGTCTCGGCGGGCGCGTGCCTGGCCAGCAACGTGAGCACCTGCTGCCTGCGCGCCCGCACGTGCTCGTCGCTCATGCGGGCGCGGACGAGGCTCGCGATCACGCGATGCACGCGCAGCCGCCCTTTGGGGCCCGGCTCCACCCGGGCCAGCGCGTGCTCGTGCAGCAGCCTCAGCAGCGCGTCCACCATCAGGCCGTCGCCGTACTCGTCGACGAGGGAGACCGCGTAGTCGCGCGAGGCCGTGGAGTGGGCGATGGTGAGCGGGACGCCGTCGGCCGAGACGAAGGTCAGCGCCTCCAGCAGCCACGGCGCGCCCGTGCCGCCCGGCACGCCGCGCAGCAGGTCGAGCATGAGCTCGACCATGATCGCGTGCACGTCGTCAGGGCGGTGTTGCGCCTGGAGCTCGCGCTTGATCCGGTGGAAGGTGAACAGGAACCGGTCGACCGTGATCGTACGCAGGTCCTCGATGGTGCGGCGGGGCCGCTGGGTGCTGGTGAGCTCGCGGTCCATCCACGCCTTGGCCATGGAGACGGCCAGGGGCAGATATTCGACGGTGGCGCCGATCTTGGCCGCGCCGCTCTCGCTGAGCAGCTCGTCGCCGGAGGTCAGCAGGCTGATGGCGTGGGCCGGGGTGAGCCGGCCCACCTCGACGGGGGTGAAGTCGGCGGGCCACCCGGCCGAGCGCGAGGTCACGATGACGTGGCCGTAGGGGCCCTGGGGAATGAGCCCCTCGATCGCCTCCGGCCGGTCCACGTCGTCGAAGATCAGCAGCCATCGGCCGGACTCCGGGGTCGCGAGGTGCTCGTTCAGCACGGCGACCGCGTCCTCGCGCGGTGGCAGGCCGAGCTCCTGGACGAGCCGCCGCAGGCTCTCGCGGGTGGCGAAGGCGTCCTCGCCGTGGATCCAGTGGACGATGTCGTACGCGCCGCGGAAACGGTGCGCGAACTCGAGCGCCAGCGTGCTCTTGCCGCGGCCCTCCTCACCGTGGACGACGCAGCGTCCCGTGCGGTCCCACCGGGGGCCGAGTCCGGCCCGCAGCTCCGTCAGCAGCGCCTGCCGGCCGGTGAACCCCTCTTCGCGCTGCGGCAGCTCGGACAGCACCGGGGGCCTGCTGGGAAAGCGGGCCGCGCCCGCGCCCTCGCCGCCGGTCACGAACGAGCCGCTCACGCCCAGCTTGGCCTGCAGCTCCGCGGCGGCCTCCGCCTCGTGCAACCCGCGCAGGTCCACCTCCATCTCACCGGCCGGGGAGGAGTCGGGGCCCCGATCGTCGAGGAGTACGCGGATCAGCCCCCGGCCAGGCACGGGCGACGGGCGGCCACGGCGGTGCTGCCAGTCCAGGCCGGTGGGCTCGTCGGCCGGGCCGACGAACAGCACGACCGTGTGCGCGTCGCCGGCCAGCAGATCGACCGGGGTGCGCAGGAGGTAGTCGGCCCTGACAACGGTGTCGACCCGGACGCCCCACAGATCGATCTGGGCGCCGAGCCACTCCGCCCACACGTCGTAACCCGGCACGTAGACGACCGACACGTGCCGCAGTGTGGTCACCGCGCCGCCGCTGAGCCGCTCCACCAGGCGTTCGTAGGCCACCCGCTGGCTGCCTCCCGAGCTGGGCGGCTCGGTGATGACGGCCAGGTCGTCGGAGAAGTAGGCGGCGCTGTCATAGGGCACCTCGACCTCGACGTCCTTGCCGAAGCCCGTTCTGGCCCGCTGCCGGGCGACCCGCAGCAGGTCGTCGCTCTCGTGGGAGACCATGGTGGGCAGCGGCGTGACCGGGGTGCCGGCGAGCTGCACCTGGCGGGCCATCGCCGCGGCCTCGTCGATCCCGTGCGGGCTGAGCCAGAAGCAGACCACCCCGATGTCGCACGAGCGGATGAGTGGGGACGGCTCGGCGCCGGGCCGCAGGTTGACCAGGACGTAGTCGTAGGGGGCGGACGCGTCGATCTCCTGGCCGTCCAGCACGGCATGGTGCACGACCTGGCGGCTGGAGTCGACGGAGACCTCCATGCCCGACCAGTCGCCTGGCCCCGCCGTGCGCGGCTCGCGCGGCCGGTCCGGCATGAAACGGCTCAGATAGCGGCGCAGGGCGGGCGCATCCGGCTCCTCATCGAGAACGAGGACACGTTTTCCCGCCTCGGCGAGCAGAAGCGCGCAGTTGCACAGCGCCATGGTCCGGCCGAGACCTGGCCGGGTCGAGAAAAATGCGATCACGCGCGCTTTCGTCATCGTCTCCACCGCCACGCCTCTGCTCTATGCGCACATTGAGTTGCGACCCTAATCCTTACCCGTGCCGGGCAGGCATGTGTCGTGGCCGAGAAAATAAGTTTCCGATGGATCGTCCAGGTCGGTCAGCAGCCTGCGCAAGGCGCGACTCAGCGCGCTGTCGGGCAGTTGCGCCACCGCCTCCAGGTCGAGGCCGGACAGATCCGGCAGCTCTGAGCGGAGAATCTCATCCACCTGTCCCCCCAGGACCGAAATCATAGTCAAATTCCGGTTGCCTGGATATTATCCGCTAAGCGTTCCTCGTAGCATTGGACAGCAGTGCAGTTATTTCGCGCAGCCATGCCGGAGAGTTTTCGCACGTTCGTTCTCAAGGTGCACAGTCGTTGTGACCTGGCCTGCGATCATTGCTACGTTTACGAATCCGCTGATCAGAGCTGGCGTGGCCGTCCCCTCATGATGAGCACCGAGATCGCGGCGGCGACCGCGGCCCGCATCGGCGAACACGCGGCGGCGCACGGCCTCACCTCGGTCAACGTGGTCCTGCACGGCGGCGAGCCGCTGTTGTGCGGACCCGCGCACCTCCGCGCCCTGTTGACGATCCTCAGTGAGATGTCCGTACGAGCCAACCTGACCGTGCAGACCAACGGCCTGCGCCTCGGCCCCGGATTCCTCGACCTGTTCGACGAGTTCGGGGTCCGGGTCGGCGTCAGCATGGACGGCGGGCGGGCCGCGCACGACCGGCACCGCAGGACTCGCACGGGACAGGGCAGCTACGACCGGGTCCACACGGCCGTACGCGCGCTGGCCGCCCGCGAGGGGCGCTTCGCCGGTCTGCTGTGCACGGTGGACCTGCGCAACGACCCGGTCGAGGTCTACGAGGACCTGATCCGCCTCCGGCCGCCTGCCGTCGACTTCCTGCTCCCCCACGGCAACTGGTCCCAGCCGCCGCCAGGACGGGTGCCCGGGGGCGGCACGCCGTACGCGGACTGGCTGATCGCCGTCTTCGACCGGTGGTACGGCACGGCCCCGGCGGAGACGGCGGTGCGGATCCTCGAGGGGATCCTCGTGCTGGTGCTGGGCGGCCGGTCGGGAACCGAGGGCATCGGGCCGGAGCCCGCGGCCGTCGTGGTGGTGGAGAGCGACGGCTCGATCGAGCAGAGCGACGCGCTGAAGTCCGCCTACCACGGCGCGCCCCTGACCGGGCTGCACGTCACCACAGACCCCTTCGACGCCGTCTTCGACGTGCCGGGCGTGGCGGTCAGGCGACCGCCGCCGGCCGCCTGCCGTCCCTGCCCGCGCCTGCGGGTGTGCGGTGGCGGGCACGTCGCGCACCGCTACCGCGCCGGGGCCGGGTTCGACCGCCCCAGCGTCTACTGCCCCGATCTCTACCGCCTGATCGAGCACATCGGCGACAGGGTGGCCGGCGACCTCGTACGGCTCCGCGCGTGATCGCCGGGTTCGGGCTCTCCCCCGCCGCCCTCGACGACCTCGCGCGCGGCGGTGGCGCACCGGCCGGCCTGGCCGACGTGGAGCGCAGCAAGAACGTGCTCCTCCTGCGCGCGGTGGTGGCCCGCAGCCGCGCGCTCGGCCATCCCGGCGCGCGAGCCGCCGCGGACGGGTACCGGCTGCTCTCCCGCGTCGAGCGCGCCGGCCCCGCGGCGGCGGCCGAGGTGCTGGGCTATCCGCTGCTCGGCACGTGGGCCTCGGCCACGCTGGCGGCCCTGGCCCGCCGGGAGGAGGCGGCCCCGCAGCGGCTGGCGGCCGTCGCGGGCAGCGCCGTGCTGCTGGCGCGGCTGCCGATCACGGCGCGTTTCCCCGCCGAAGCGGGGGCGGTCGTGCTGCCGGGCGTCGGGCGGCTCGTGCTGCCGGGCGTGGCCGACGGCCAGCCCGTCACGCTGACCCCTCCCTACCTCGACGTGGACGGGGAGCGTGTCCTGCTGACCGCCGAACCGCGCTGGGAGGGCGTACGCGACATCGGGTTGCTGCTCGACGACGTGGACCCCTGGCGGTTCCCCGGCCCCATCCCGCCCCTGGGCCGGCTGACCGGAACCGAGGCGGCGGCCTGGGAACTGCTGATCGGGCAGGCCAGGGACATCCTGGAGGCCGGCCATCCCGCCGTCGCGCGAACACTGGACGCGATCACCAAGGTCCTGGTGCCCATCTCACCGCCGCGGGCGGGCACGCGCAGCGCGACGGCCAGGACGGCGTACGGCAGCGTGGCGATGTCGTGGCCGCACGACGCCAGGTCCGCCGCGCTCGCGCTGGCCCACGAGGTGCAGCACGCCAAACTGGCCATGCTGATGGACCTGTTCGACCTGGTGCGGCCGGGCGCGCGGGGACACTTCTACGCGCCGTGGCGCGACGACCCGCGACCGGCGGCGGCGCTGCTGCAGGGCGCCTACGCGCACATGGGGGTGGCCGGGTTCTGGCGGGCGGAGCGTCACCTGGCGCCCGATCCGGAGATGGCGCACAGCGAGTTCGTACGGTGGCGGGACGCGGCGCACGAGGCGAGCCTGACGCTGCTCAAGAGCGGGACCGTCACCGGGCTGGGCCGGCGCTTCGTCGAGGGCATGCTGGAGACGCTGGCCGCCTGGCGTACCGACCGGGTGCCGGCGGAGGCGTCGGCGACGGCGCGCAGGGCCGCCACCCGGCACCGGCTGCAGTGGTCGCTCCGGCACGGACGCTGAGCCCGGCGACGCCGGCATACCGGGTCTATACCGGAGGAACGTACTCTGGCCCGGCGGATTTCCCCTGCGGTCCTTATGCGACGGGCCACTCGAGAGGCCCGTAGAGGGCCGCGGAGGCACTCGTCGCGAACGCCCAGTACCTGTCGCCGTAAGACCAGTGCCACCACTCGGTCGGATAGTTGATGAACCCTGCCGCGCTCATCGCTTGGGCGAGCAGGCGCCTGTTGGCCCGCGCCTCAGAGGAGATCGCCGGATGATGCGTGTAGCAGGCGCCGCCGCTCTCCTCCGGTCCGGCGTTCACCGGAGTGCCCATGTCCAGTTCGGCGCCCCCGGTGTCGATCAGCGTGAGGTCGACCGCGGCCCCGCATATGTGGGGGGCCACCTCAGGCGGCGCGAGCGAGCGACTGGCCTGGATGTGCGCATGCTCCTCGCTCCACGACGGGTTGTCGTGACGGAGGCGGGCGGCGTACCGGGAGAAGTAGTGCTGCTGCAACGCCAACGGCCGGTAGCCCTCGACGATCAGCAGCCGTCGCTCCGCCGGCAGAAGCTCCTGAACCGACAACAACCGGTCGACGAGCCCGATGCGTAGCCGGGCGTACGCGCCGGCGTCATCGGCCTGGCGGTCGTCGAGCGCCAGTTCCGGGACCTTGCGCAGGTCGAACAGTGGTTCGCCGCACTCGATCACCGGAATGACCAACAGGCGGCGGTCCGACATCAGCACGATTGATTCATCTGTCATTGCTTGCGGCCCTTCACTCGCGTTCCTCATTGATCATGAGATGGTCCGCTGTAAGTTCGCTGCAATTCCTCGGATGAGAGGTATCGATGGAATTTCGCCTGCTCGGGCCCGTCGAGGTCTGGGACGGAGAGCAACGGGTGCCGTTGGGCGGGCCCAAACCGCGCGCGCTCCTCGCCTCGCTGCTCCTCAGCCCCGGGCGGGTGGTGTCGGTCGATCGGCTGGTGGACCTCATCTGGGGCGATCGTGCTCCCTCCACCGCCCGGGAACTGGTCCAGACCTACGTCTCCTCCTTGCGGCGCAGGCTGCGCCCGGAAGTGATCACGACTCGCCCTCCTGGCTATCTGCTGCACTTCGAGGGCGAGCGGTTCGACCTGCACCTGTTCGAGCAGTTCGTGGCGGGCGGACGGCTGGCCGCGGGAGAAGGCCGGCACCAGGACGCCGAGCAGGCGCTGCGCGCGGCCGAGGCGCTGTGGCGCGGGCCCGCGCTGGGCGGGATCGGCGAGACCCTCCAGGCGGAGGCGGCCCGTCTGGAGGAGCTCCGCCTGACCGTCATCGAGGAGCGCATCGCCGCCGAACTGCTCCTGGACCGCCACGGCGACCTGGTGGCGGAGCTCACCGCGCTGGTCGCCGCCCATCCGACACGGGAGCGGATCCGCGGCCAGCTCATGACGACGCTGTACCGGCTGGGACGATCGGCCGAGGCCCTGGCGATCTTCGATAGCGGACGCGTGACCCTGGCCGAGGAGCTGGGCCTCGATCCCGGCCCCGAGTTACGCGAGCTGCAGGAGGCCATCCTCCGTGGTGATCCCACGCTGTCCGGCGCGGCTCCGCCATACCTCAGGCAGCGGTTCGCGCCCAAGCAGCTTCCGCCGGACGTGCCGGATTTCACCGGCCGGGGCGACATCATCGCCCGCCTGATGCCGATGCTGACCGCGAGCCGTACGGCGCCGCCTGTCCTGATCGTCTCCGGGAAGGGCGGGGTGGGGAAGAGCGCCGTGGCGATCCATCTCGCGCACCGGGCCGCCGAGCGCTATCCCGACGGCCAGCTCTTCGCCGATCTCCGCGGCACCAGCGACACTCCGGCGACCGAGCAGGAGGTGCTCGGCCGTTTCCTGCGCGCGTTCGGCATCGAGCACGAGGCTCAGCCCGAGTCACCGGAGGAAAGGGCGGACCTCTACCGCAGCCTGATGGCGCAGCGGCAGGTGCTGGTGGTGCTGGACGACGCCAGAAGCGAGCAGCAGATCCGCCCGCTGCTGCCCGGCGGGGCCGGCTGCGCGGTGTTGATCACCTCACGGGGACGCCTCGCGGGCCTGGCGGGGGCGTACATGACCGATCTCGACATGATGGACGGCGAAGCCGCGCTCGCGCTCCTCGGCGCTGTCGCGGGGAACGACCGCGTCGCCTCCGAGCCGGAGGCCGCCCGTGAGATCGTCCGGTTGTGCGGCTTGCTGCCCCTGGCGGTGCGGACCGTGGGAGCGCGGCTGGCCACACGGCGGCACTGGCCCCTGGCCACCATGGCCGCCAGGCTCACCGACGAGCGCCGGAGACTGGACGAGCTCACCGCCGGGGACGTGGAGGTGAGGGCCAGCGTCAGCCTGAGCTACCGGTTGCTGGACGAACAGGCCAGAACGGCGTTTCGCAGGCTCGGGCTGCTGGGGGTGCCCGACTTCGCGCCGTGGATCATCGCTCCGCTCATGGATCTTCCGGCCGCTGACGCCGACGACATCGCCGAACGCCTGGTGGATGCCCAACTCGTGGATTTCGCCGCGCTCGACGCCACCGGGCAGCCCCGCTACCGGCTGCACGATCTCCTGCGGGTCTTCGCCGCGGAGTGTGCCGAGGCGCACGACTCAGAAGAGGAGCGGGCGGCGGCCGTTTCGCGGACCCTGGGCAGCTGGCTCTGGTTGATAGACAAGATCGACTCCCGTGTGCCTTCCGGCGAGGTCACCCTGCGCAGCGACTACGCGTCGGCCTACCCGGTCGACGACCTCGTCGCCCACCCGGCGGCGGCCGATCCGGCCGCGTGGCTGGACGCCGAGGCGCCCTGCCTCATCGTGGCCGTGTCCCGCGCCGCGTCACTGGACCTGGACGTCGCCGCCTGCGATCTGGCCGCGGCGTTGTCCTTCTCCCACGTCTTCGTCGCCAACCGGCTGAGCGAATGGCGTAGCAGCCACGAAGCCGCGCTAGGAGCCGCCCGTCGCGCCGGGAACCGCATCGGCGAGGCGGTCCTGCTCGCGGGGCTGGGGCACATCTCCTACAAGCTGGACCGTTTCGACCAGGTGAACGAGTACCTGTCCGCGGCCCTTCCCCTTTTCGTCGAAGCCGGAGACGTCAGGGGCGAGGCCGTCGCCCTGGCGGGCATGGGCACCGCCTGCCGCGAACAATGCCGCCTCCGTGAAGGCCTTGGACACCTGACCAGATCCGCGGCGATCTTCCGCCGGCTGGGCGACCACTCCGCGATCGGCGCGACCGCGAGAATGGCCGCCGCCATCCATCTCGAACTCGGCGAGTACGAGGAGACGTGGCCGCTGCTCGACCAGGCGCTGGACGCCTATCGCCGGGCGGGCGGCAAGCGCGGGGAGGCGCTCACGCTACGCACCACGAGCCTCGCCCATCGCGCCCTGGGCAACCACGCCGAGGCCGCCGAGCTCAGCGCCCAGGCCCTGGACATGTTCCGGGCCATCGGCGACCCGCTCATGGCCGCCTTCGCGGTCCAATCACTCGTCAAGGCGCAGATCCGGCAGGGCCACGGAGCCGCCGCCCTGTCCCTCCTCGTCGACGCCATGGAGGTGTGCAGGAGCCATCTCGACCGGTACGGCGAAGCTCTCATGCAACGCACCATCGGCGAGCTTCATCTGTCGATCGGCCAGTTGGATCTCGCCGAAGCTCACCTCACGCGGTCGATCGCCATCTCGGAGGAGCTCCACACGCCACTTCCCGTGGCCCGGGCCAAGCGCGATCTGGCGGCTGTGCTGGCCGCACGCGGCGACACCGCCGCGGCGGAGATCGTGATCGCTGAGGCGTCGGCCGTCTTCGCCGCCCTTGATGCCCGTGAGGCCGGGGAGCCTCCGGCCCGCTGATCCGATTCGGCCGGCGGGCAGACGAAAGGGCCGGATTCTCGGTCTCGAGATTCCGGCCCGTCAATCATCCGCGTCAGAAGTAGGGGGTCCAGCCCGGGCCGATGGCGGTGCCGGTGCCGAACTTGTTGCCGCCTTCGCCGTTCCAGATGTAGAGGGTGCCGCCGGTCATGGCGGCGATGTCGT